>NZ_JANPCD010000171.1:0-11142 GCF_031430775.1 Sandarakinorhabdus sp.
CGGCGTGTCGATGATGCCGGGGTGCACCGAATTGCAGCGGATGCCGTCACGCGCCATCGCGCATTCCATCGCGACCGCCTTGGTGAACAGCCGCACCCCGCCCTTGGTGGCACAATCTCCCGACATGCCCGCCGAGCCGCCCTGCCGGGTGCCGCGCCGGGCGCCAATGCCATGGACGTGAATGCCATCGGCGCTGGCGCCCCGATGGGTTTCGCCGGGCAACCCGAGGACATTGCCGACGGCGTGGTGTTCCTTGCCAGCGATGCGTCGCGATACATGACCGGGTCCGAACTCGTAATCGACGGCGGCTGGACGGCCCATTGAGGCTATTGCGGCTGCACCGTCAGCTTCGCCAGCCGCGCGAACTGGCCGTCGCAGCCTTGCGCGACGAACTGGGCGCCCAAGGCCTCGATGTCGGCGGCCGGGGAGACCGATTTGATCGTTATGGCAACCGGCGTCTTGCCGCCGGTGATGCGCAGCGTGCCAGCGCTGCCGGCCACCGCCGCCGGCAGCCCGGCCACCGCCTGACCGCCAGCAAAGGCCAGCGATGCCGCCGCCCCATCGCTGGCGCGGGTGATCGTCAGCGTCGCCGGCGCTTGCGGGTCGGCGCGCCACAGTGAAATGGCTGCGGGGTCACGCGCGCACACGGTGCTGCTGATGCCGGCATCCACGGCCCAGATGCCCGGCGGCACGGGAGCGCCCTTTTCTTCGCCGCGGCTGCCGCGCACCGCCCCGATGCGGGCGCGGCGTTCGGGCTTCTGCACCAGCAGCGCGGCAAAGGCCGGCTGGCTGGCCGCCGCACTGGGCGCCGAGAAACTGAAGCTGCCCGGCCCGGAAAAGCTGCGCGTGCCCTTGGTGTCGAGGACCATCACCATGTCGCCGGCCTTGAGCACCAGCGGTGCATCGGGCAGGCGTTGGCCGGGTTTGAACGACGCGGCCGACGGCCCCGATGCCCGCACCACCAACGGACCGGCAGCAGCGGACACGCCCAGCAGCATCGCGGCTGCGGCAAGAACGAACGTCACAGGTTTAGTCGAGATCATGGCATCCTCCAGGACCGACAGTGTCCAATCGCTGCACCAGATACGCAAGTGCCTTGTCATCGGGCGCACCGGCTGAATGGTGCCTGAGCGCATCCAGCGCCGCCATGTCGCCGGACTGGAAACGCGCATACAGCCCGGCAAATACCGGGTCGGCGACGGCGTGCCCGACGCCCAGCGGCTCGAAAATATCGATCGGCTGTTCGCGGCCGCGTACGCGCACCCGGCCCATGGGGCGAAAATGGTCCAGCCCCACCGACATCGCTGCTTCGCGGCTGACCAGCGCGGCGGTGTGCAATTGCTTGTTGGCGCCTTCCAGCCGCGCCGCCACGTTCATCGAATCACCGAGCGCCGTGTATTGGATGCGGCCTTCGCCGCCGAAATTGCCCACGACCGCGCGGCCGTGGTGCAGGCCGACCCGAGTGCGCCCCAGCGGCTGGCGGCCGGGACGGGGGGTGCGGAACACCTCCCCGGCGCGGGCCATGGCGATGGCACAGGCGTTGGCGCGAATGCCATCGTCCGGTCTGGACAGCGGCGCCCCCCAGAATGCCACCACCGCGTCGCCGACGAATTTGTCGATGGTGCCGCCATGCTCCAGCACCGCATTGCTCATGACATCGAGATAATCGTTGAGCGTGGCCGCCACCACTTCGGGCGGCTGGTCCTGGCACATCGAGGTAAAACCCTCGATATCGGTGAACAGCGCATAGATGTCGCGGCGTTCGCCCTTGAGTGCCAGTTGCTCGGGTTCACGCAGGATCTGCTCGGCGACATCGCGCGGCAGATACTTGCCCAGCGCGCCCTGGGCAAACCGCCGTTGCTGCGCGCCGACGATGCGCGCCGTGGTCGATGCCGCCATCAGCGCCATCAGCCATCCCGCCGCCAGCCCGAAGGCCGGCATGCCGAGCGTGTCATAACTGCCAAGCGATTGCAGCCAGACAGGCAGCGCCGCCACGGCCGCCAACTGCGCCGCAATGAACGGTACCAGCGCCCTTGTGGAAAAATCGAAACCGCCCGTGACCGCGCCGGCCAGCACCGCGACGATCGCGGCCATCCACAGTGCCCAGTCGGGCAGGGGCATCTGCCTGGCCCCGTCCATGGCCTGGGCTATTAGCGTGGCGTGCAATTCGACACCCGGCGTCGTCTTGCCCGACAGGCGCGTCAATGGTGTGATGAAGCGGTCGGCCTCGGGCAGGTCGGCGCCGATCAGCACGATTTTGCCGGCGATAGCGCTGGACAGCGCGTCGGCCACCGCCGGATCTGCGAACAGATCGATTTCAAGGCTGGCGAATACCGGCCTGTCAGCGGCGCGCGGCTGGCGGAACCGGGCGGCGCCGACAAAATCGTCAAAACTGCGCGTGCCAGTGATGGCATTCACCAGCAACGGCGGCGGCGCGGCGGCTGGTGTTGGCCAGGCCCGCCAGGCATTGTCCGAATCGACATCCAGCCGGATATTGGCGGTGCGCACGGGCGCGGTTTTCACCGCATCGAAAAAGCGCCGCATATGCGCTTCCTGCCACGGCATGACGAATTCGGCATTTTCGCTGTTGGTCGAAAATCCGAAGTATGTCGGGGACTTCATCGCCAGCAGCACGGCCGTCAGCTGCGGGTCCTCGGTTTGCGGTTGGTCGATCAGCACATCGACACCGATGGCGCGCGGTTTCTGCCGGTCGATATTGGCAAGCGCCCGTGCCAGCATCGAGCGGTCGAGCGGCGAGCGTTTGCCGGTGCTGGCCAGCGTCTTTTCGGTGAACACCACCAGCACGATGCGTGGGTCCTGGTCGGCGCGCGGCGCCGTCAACGCGGCGCGCACGTCATATAGCCCGCGTTCAGCCGCCAGCAGGACAGGCAGGTTCCAGCTGAATCGCGCCGCCAGCACTGCCAGCAACAATACAGCCGTCGTTATCGCCAGCCGCATCGGGCCAGCCTGTGTCACGGCCCGTCTGAGCACGGCGGTGCGTGATGCCACCGTGCCGGCGCCTCAGTTGGTTTTCGACAGGGGCTTGGCAGCGTCACCGATGATGGCAAACCCCGACCAGTAATAGGGGTGGGATGTGTCGGCGGCATCCATCATGCCCAGCTGCGAGCGGCGCAGCGCCTCGCCCACCGGTTGCTGCCCGGCCTGCGCGAACAGCCCCGATATCAGCGTGCTGGTTGCATCATAGCTGTCGGGCACCGGCCAGTGGCTGGCGACAACCGCCCGCGCACCGGCGCCGACAAACGCCCGCACCAAGCCATCAAGGGCAAAGCTGCCGCCGGTTGTGATGCCGGCTTCGCGGGTTGCCGAGGCACTGGCGGCGCCAGCGGTGTCGCATGCCGACAGGATGATGGTGTCGGCATCGAGCGACAGGTCGAAGATATCGCGGAAGCTGAGCAAGCCGTCCGAACCTTCGCCGCCAAACGATGTCAGCAATGCCGGCCGCGCCGGGCATTCGGGCCGCGGCGCCGTCACCAGGCCATGGGTGGCAAAATGGATGACGCGGTAGTCCTTGAGATCGGCCATTTTCATGATGGCGTCGTCGGAGAAGCCGGCGCCGGTAACCACCTGGCCGTCGCCGAGCAGCCGTGAAGCCAGCGACAAT
The DNA here is from genome assembly GCF_031430775.1 of Sandarakinorhabdus sp. Lineage (GTDB taxonomy): Bacteria > Pseudomonadota > Alphaproteobacteria > Sphingomonadales > Sphingomonadaceae > Sandarakinorhabdus. The sequence goes on from NZ_JANPCD010000171.1 coordinate 3,623, forward strand.
TCGGCGCCGCTGACGGGCCGGCCCCATTCGCTGAGCGGCCAGTCACAATCGGCGCGCGTCGGTATCGGGGTCATGGTTGCCGGGGTCTGGGCTGGCGGGGTCTGGGCTGGCACGGCATTTTCGCCCAGCCCCAGATAGCTGCGCCGCGCCTTTGAGGCCGGGATTGCCCGCACATCCAGAAATGCGCGCGGTGACACGGCGGTGGACACCATATGGGTGCGGCCCAGCCAGGCGATGCCGCGCATGTCGAACGGATCGCCGGCATCGCTGTTCGTCCGGGCCAGATAGGCCTCGACATTGGTGTCGGCGGCAATCAGCAGGTTGATCGGCAATTGCAGCATGGCGCCATCAGGTTCGAATATGAGATGGCTGGCGGCCGGCAGTTTGTCAGCCACTGGCCCGAATAGCGCCACATACAGGCGCCGTGCTGCCAGCGCATCGAACGGATACGTGGTGGGCCGCCCATTTTCAAAGATGACGATTGTATCGCGCAGCGCCTTGACCATGGCGCCGATCTCGCTGGCCGAGGCGCCGACCCGCAGCAACTGGCTGCCGCCACGCGTCACATACAGCGCATAGGCATCATCGCCGACCAGCATCAGCTTGTAATAGGCTTCGTTTGCGCCAAGCGCGCCCGACAGCTTGACCAGAGTGACGCTGTTGTTGGTGATGGAGCGATAGCGCGGAAAGTCGGCCAGGCGCGCCAGCACGGCCGTCTGGTCGCGGCGCAAAGCCTCGGTGCGTGCCCGCAGCAAAACCAGATTTTCCACATCCGTCGGCGCGGGTTCAGGGTTGCTGACCAGCCGGGCGATATCGGCATCGCTGCGCACGATATCGCGGCCAAGCGTCAGGGATTGCCGGAACAGGCTGGCGGCCTCGTCGCTGCCGCCCGACAATTCGCGTGCCAGCACGGCCTGCGTCTGGGCAACGCCGGGCCGCACAAGGACTTGCGCGGCGGCAAGGAAATCACCTGGTGCAGCCGGATCATTGCTGCTGGCCAATTGGGCAAACCATGATGCCAGCAGCGGGCGCAGCACCTGGCCCGCGCCGGGCGTGTCCTGCGCCGCCGTCACGATGCTGCGGAACAGGCTGGCAGCGCCGGCGGCATCGCCCTGCCGTGACAGCAGCGCCGCCATCCGGGCATTGGCCGCCAGTGCCGCTGCCGAATCCGGAAACTGCCCGCTGACCAGCGTAGCGGCCTGCAACAGCCCGGCGCGCGCTGCCGTTGCTTCGCCGCCGGCTTCTTGCAGGTTGGCCAGAGCGGTCAGTGCCGCCGCGCGCATCCAGGCAATGCTGCGGACCTTGCCGCCGCGCACGCTGCTCATGTCCGTCAAGGCGCTATCGAGGGCGGCGCGTGCGGCCGCCGGCTGGCCAAGGCTGTCCAGCGCGGCGCCGCGCAGATACAGCGCCTGCGCATCCAGGATGGCGGCGCGTTCTTCGGGCGACAGGCGGGCATCGCCGCTGCCCAGCGCCCTGAGCGCGGCATCGTCGTTGTTGAGCCGCTGTGACAGGGGCGTGTCGATGAAACCCTGCGCAATGCGCGACGCGGCCATGGTGCCGACATTGCCGCTGACCGGGCGGTCCAGAACAGCCAGTGCGGTTTCAGGCCGGCGCTGGTTGAGGGCGTGCATCGCCTCGGCATTGCGCAACAGGCGCGCCGCCACGGGGTCGGAGGTGTCGATGGCCTGTGCCGCCTGCGCAAAAAGGCGATCCGCCTCGGCAAAGCTGCCGAGATTGGACTGTTGCAGGCCTTGGTTGCCCAGATACTCGGCGCTGCGCGTAAAGCCCGGCGTGCCTTGCCGGCTGCGCTCAACCAGCAGGTCGAAGAATTCGGACGATTCGGCAAAGCTGGCGGCGTTATTGCGCAAATAGCCTTCGGCAAGCGCCTGTGCCGGATCAAGGCTGCCGGCCTGCACGCGGGCAAATGCCGCCGGGTCGCCGGCCTCGGTTGCCGCCACATCGACAATGCCGGCGGTCGCGCGGTCGCGGGCCAGGCTTTGCAGGCCGATGCGCAGGGCGGCGCCATAGCCGGACAGGCCATCGGCCACGAACAACGTGCGACCGGCCGTGAGCGTATAGACCGACCGCGAAAGACCATCTTTTTCGCAGCGGGCGAGCCGCGCCTGTGGCAGGTCGGCGATATCGGCGGGGCCGGGTGTGCCGCAGCTGCCGAGCCGCACCACCGCGTCGCCGCCAAAACTGCCCTTGCCGCTGCGAAAGGCATAAAGCCGGCCAACAGGTGCAGCGGCATCGCGGCAAACAATGGCATAGGCGCGGTCGAACAGGCTGTTCAGCGCTGCGTCGGCCACACGGCTTTGTGCCGTGCACAGCACGCCGGCGTTGCCGATGCGAAAACTGTCGGCCAGTTTCAGCGACGGCACAGCGGGTGCCGCAGCACCCGGCCCCGGCAGCGCAAGGGCGGCGGCAACCAGCACGGCAAATCCGGCGCGGCTCATTTCTGGCCTCCCGTTGCCGGGCGGCTGCCAAGCCGGTTGTCTTGCCAAAGCGACGGGTTGCCGCTGCTGGTCACCGGGTCGTCGATATCAGGGTCGGCAAACAATTCCGTCAGGTCGATCAGCTGTTGCTGGATGATAATCGGCAACTGCGGCAGGCTGCGCGACAGTTTTTCACGTTCCTCCTCGCGTGGCTGCGTCAGTTCGGCGATGTTGTTGATGATGGTGGCGATGGCCTGATTGTCCGCGCCTGCCGAGCAGACACCGCGAATGAGGCAGCCGTTGACGCTTGATGTCAGCGTCAGATTGTCGGTGGCAGGCAGAAAGCTGACGACATCGCGGGTCTGGTTGTTGATGATGAAGCCGGCATCGCCAGCAATGCGGCCATTGATGACGACATCGAGCAAAGCGCCCGCCTGATCGCTGCCGGCACGAACCGCCAGGCTGCCGGCCGTGAACGCGGCGCGGGCAAAGGCGCTGCCGGTGTTCTGGATCAGCACCGTGCGCAGCGCGCCGATCTGGATGCGACTGGCCACCAGTCGGCCCGCAAGATCGGGCGTTGTCGGCGCCAGCCCGAGCAGCCGGTCACGGCCGGCGAAATTGCTGTTCTGCGCCAGTTGCGCCTGCACGGCGGCGGTTACCACCCAGACATCGCCGGAACTGATTTCGAGATTGCCGGCTGGTGTGTCGCCGCTGCTGCCCAGCCGGATGCCGCCGGCGTCGGTGATGACTTCCAGCCTGGTGCCCGCAGTCAGGGCCAGAACATCGGCTGGCCCGGCATTCGCCATGGTGACAAGGCCAGCGACGCGGATGCCCCCGTCCGCGATGAGCGAAATACGGTTCCCAGCGCTGGCTGCGCCGCTGCCGGTCAGCGTCAGGTCGCCGATGGTCATCAGTGTGCTGCCGGCCAGCCGCACCGTGATGTTGCTGGCGCGCAGGCGGCCGAATTCGGCATTATCAAGGCTGTAACCCGTGCCGCCGGTGCCGCCGATGCTGGCGCCGGCGTCGTTGCTGGCGCCCAGCGTGATCGCACTGGTGTTGCCGCCGCCGATCAGGGCGCCCGCGCCGATCACGATATCACGCGATGTGACGGTGATGGTCGGTGCAGCGACATTGCCCGCCAACGTCGCCAGCGCGCCGCTGTCGATGGTGACGCTTTGCGCCGCAGTGATCGCCTGTGCCGAAAAGGCGCCCGTCGATGCCGACACGAAGCGGCCGGTCGTCGCCGGGCCGCCGATGGTGACAAAACCGTCGAGCCGCACCGGCACCGATGCCAGCAGCGCGGCATATTGCGGGTTGCCGGCCTGGTCGAACGTGATTTGCGGCAGCAGAGCGTGGTTGGCGATGAAGATCGCGCCGGCATTGGACGTGCTGAGCGCGCCGGTGGTGATGCCGCCCGGATCGAGCAGCACGATCGGGCTGGAGCCTGTGGCAATCGTGCCCGTGGTCACGGGTCCGCCCTGGCCGATCACTCCGACGCTGCCCGTGGCCGAAATGTTGCCGGAAACGACACTGCCCGCCGAATTGATGAACACCAGGCCCCGGCGCTCGACCGCGCCGGTACGAATGTTGCCGGTGGTGATGACCGGCAATGTCGCCGGCAGGCGCTGGGGTGTGAGTGCGGTCAGGAACACGGAATCCAGCGCGGTCAATGCGCCGGTTGTCAGGTTGCCCGTGCTCGACAAGCGGATATCGTCGTCGGCTGTCAACGCCCCGGTGGCAATGGCGCCGCCCAGCCCGGCGGCATCCTGTGTGGCTGTGAGGCTGATGCTGCCGCCGGACTGGACCGCGCCGGTCACGATGTTGCCGGTGACGGCAAATGTCACCGCGCCCGCGGCCACCAGATTGCCGATGGTCAGGTCTGAACGGCTGGTAAAATCCAGGAAGCCCGCCGCCGTGATGTCGCCCAGCGTCAGGCTTTGCCCACTCAAGGTCGCGCCGATCGCCGCTGTCAGGCTGCCGCGAATGCGTAACGCGTCCGCAGCGTTTGCGGTGATGCGCCCGGTGGCCACATTGCCATTGATGGTGACGCGGCCCGGCACCACGGTCGGCACCGCCGCCAGCAGCGCCGTGTAATCGGCCGCGACACCGGCAAAGCTGATCAATGGTCGCTGGCTGAAGTTGCCCAAGTAGATGGTGCCTGTCGCCGGCAGGACAAAGCCGCCATTGGTGATGTCGCCCCCTGACAATTGCACCGCGATATTGCCGGCGCTGACAGTCCCTGTCGTAATAATGCCGGCAGCCGCAGCGCCGGCATTGCCCGAGGATGTGAGCGTGCCCGCCGAAATCGACGCCAATGACCGCAGATAGATATCGCCGGTCGTGCCCGCCGGCGGCGCCGAAATGCCGGCATCGACATTGCCGACAACAAGCGCGCCATCGGCAAACATCTGGGCGATGACCCCGGCGCTGAGCGAACCCAACGTCATGGTTTCGCTGGAGAACAGCCGCGCCCATTCATCGCCGCGCACGGCGCCTGCCGTGATGCTGCGGCCCTGCACCGTCAGGATGGTGCCGGCCTTGACGTTTCCAAGGCTGATGTCGCCACCGGTGAAGATCTGGCCTTCGCCATCGGCTGTCAGCGTGCTGGCAATGATAATGTTGCCGCCGGCGTTGAGGACCAGCCGCCCGGCCCGGATCGGACCAAAGCTGGCCGGCAGGCCGGCAATGCCTTGCCGCAAATTCTCGCCGGCTGCGACCCGCAGTTCGCCGCCAAAGGTCATGGTGCCGGCATCGCCAAGCGCCACTTCGGTGCGCGCGATGACTTGCGCCGCCCCGGTGGCTGTGATGGTGCCGCCCGTGCCCGCAGCGAGCACTGTGGGCGCCGCATCAGGTGCCAGCGTATTGCCGCTCACCGACACATCCAGCGACGCCAACTCCAGCGCGCCGCCGATCGCCGTCACCCGCGCTGCGCCCGCCACGCTGGCGGCCGGATTCACGGCGCTGGCCGCGCTGCTGAGCCTTGCCGCCCCGCTTATGGTCAACTTGCTGGCCAGCCCTGGTGCCACGGCCAGTTCGGCAAGGCCGCCGATGACCGGTGCATTGCCGCCAGAGGCCCGGGCAGTCAGCACGGCGTCGCCCGTAACAGTGGCGTTGCCGCCGTTGATGACCATCCGGCTGCTGACTGCACGGGCGCCGCCAATGTTGCCGTTGCTGCCGCCCGCATCGCCTGGTCCGCCGCTGCCGCCAAACGCGTTGGCGCTGGCGTCCATGCTGGTCCATGCAAACTGGCCGCCAGCGGCCGAGGCAGCGGTGCCGGTGCCGATCAGTACCTCGCCGCCGACCGCATCGCCGCCATTGCCGCCGTCCCCGCCGCCGCCGCCGCCGCCGCCGAACGCATCGGCAACAACAATCGTCTGTCCGGCGCTGAATTGCCCGGCACTGCCCGCTGCCCCGATGGTCACCTTTCCGCCAAACGCGTCGCCGCCATTGCCGCCGGTGCCGTCCGCGTTGTTGCTGCCCAGCCCGCCGCGCCCGATTGCCGAGGCCTGAACGCCGCCAAGCGCCATGCTGTCAGTGCCGGCGAGACCCTGGATCCGGATATCGATGTTGCCGCTGCGCCCGCTGCCGCCATTGCCGGCGCTGCTGGCGCTGCCGCCAGCGCCACCGGCGTCGGCCACCACAAGGCCCAATGCCTCCATTCGCCCGCCGTTCGTGGCCAGTGTGATGCCGGACCCCTTGCCGTTACCGCCGCCGCTGCGCCCGCCGCCGCCCTGACCGCCGGTCTGCAACAACATGTCGCCGACAAAAGCCAGCACACTGCCGCTTCCGGTGGCCCTCGCCGTGACGCCGCCGCCCAATTCCAATGGATTTGCATTGCCGCCGGTGCCGACACTGCCAAAACCGCCTTGCGCCATGGCCAGCGCAGAGCCTTTGATACCAGGCGCTCCGACCTGCAACTGCCCGCCCGCCAGTGCATCAAGGCTGATGGCGCCGCCTGCCGAATCGCCGCCGCGTGCGCTGCCGTCGCCGCCGAACGACTCGCTGATCAATACGACAGGCCCAGAAAGCCGGGCCTGCGCGCCCTCGGCGCGAAGTGACAGGTTGCCGCCGGTGGCACCGCCGCCATCGCCGTCCACGCTTGATCCGCCCCGCGCCAGCACCTGCAGCAGGGCGGGACCAATGAGCTGGCTGCCAGCGCCGACGACAAGGTTGATGCTGCCCCCGGTGGCACTGCCGCCATCGCCGATGCTATCGCCGGCGGCGCCGTTGCCGCCGCGGGCGTCCACCGCAATCGTGATCCTGCCCAGGCCAGGCGCTGCCCCGCCCCCGGCCAGCATCGCCGAGACTGTCCCGCCCTGCGCGGCGCCGCCGGTCGTGCCGCCACCGCCCTGCGCATCGCTGTCCACCGCGATGGCACCGGCAACATCGGCAAGTCCCGACAATATATCAAGGCGCACATCGGCGCCCCGCGCATCGCCGCCAATACCGGGCGCCGAAGCCGTGCCACCGTCGGCGCCGGCGACGACGCTCAGGTCTCCGCCGACAAAAAGCCTGGCCGGCGCATTGCCCGCGCCAAGCCGTAGCTGCACGCCGCCGCCGTCGCGGACAAGCGCATTGCCGGCGATAAAGCTGCTGCTGCCGCCCGTGCTGGACACGTCGATGTTCGCCGACTGCGACACGCTCACGTCCCCGCCGGCATCCAGCAGCAGGGTCGCCGCGCCGCTGAACCCGCTGCCGCCGCGCGCGCCGCCAAAACCGCTGCCGCCAACGCCCGTTGCTGACAGCAGCAGGCCGGCATCACCTTTAATGGTCAATTGCCCGCCAAGCAGCTCGGCCCGAGCATTGCCGCCGACGCCGTCGCCGGCGGGTGTCGGGCTGCCGAAACCGGTACCGCCGCCGCCATTGGCATTCACCATCAGACCGCCTCCGACCAGCAACGTGCCGCCGGCGCCGAAAATTTCAGCCAGCGCCGTGCCGCCCTTGCCGACACCCCCGGCGCCGCGATTGCCATTGCCATTGGCTGCAATCATCAGGTCGCTGCCGACGGACAATTTCGAGGATGCGCCAATACGGACCCGCGCATCGCCGCCGCCGCCGTCGCCCGACTTGAAGGCGGCCTGTGCG
>NZ_JANPCD010000172.1:0-17498 GCF_031430775.1 Sandarakinorhabdus sp.
CAGTGTCCAAGCGCCCGACATAGGCGAGTGCCAGGAGATCCAACAGCACTGCCTCCCAATCATGTTTGCGGGCCGAGCGTCGACGTCTTTTTTTGAGTTTCAGACTATCGTTGCTTGGTGCCGCCGATTTGTTCGGCGTAAAGGATGTCACGATTGATACGATTTCAGATCGATCAAATTCAACAGCGTAAACAACGGTTCGTCTGGGATAGAGCAGGGCGCCTGGCGAATGTGACCGCAAACGTGTCGCCGTTAGGACGGCAGGCGAGCTGCATATGAAGGTTCCTGAACCCCAGTCCCATCGCTTCAAATCCTTTTCCCAATCAGCGCTAGCTCGCCAGATCCCATTTCCAAGGATCATCCTGCTGAGTTTGGGATTAAAAACCGAGGTGGCATAACCCGATCCCATCTTGCTTTGGGAAATTTTTGGGAAGTTTTGGTCAATCGGTTTGATTTCAACGCCGTCGGCGGTATCCGTCTGCTGGCATTGCTCAAGGAAGGCACGAGCTCGGTCTGTTATCACTGGTTCAACCGAACCAAAATCGAAGCCCTCTGCAAAATAGCCAGCGCTTGCCTTGAGGACGCCATCGCGAAGGCGATCTGCCATCATGGCTTTGGCAGCGGCGTCTCCTCCGACAACCGGCGCCAGAAGACCGACGGCTTCGCAAGCACTTATCCACTGAATCTTTTGCTTATCGGTCATGCTAACTCCCATGGGGGATGGAAACATACGACCAAAGGTCGGCGCAATGGCATTTCTAAATCGAGATCTCAATTTCCGTCGACGTCCGCTACGGACCGCCGAAACCCACGTCGCAAGTGGGCATAAAAGTGGGCTGGAACTCGTTCTATCGGAAATTAAGCAATGAAATCAAGGAAAAATGGCGGAGCCGGAGGGATTCGAACCCTCGGTACCAGTTACCCAGTACGGCAGTTTAGCAAACTACTGGTTTCAGCCGCTCACCCACGGCTCCGCAAGAGGTGCGCCTATAGCCGTGCCCCGGCGGGATTGGCAACAGTGTTTTGGGTTTATCGTTTTTGGTGCAAGTCGGAGCCGGCTCGCTCCTCCTCCCAATCACCCAAACCATTGTATGATGCGGGCGGTTGGGAGGGGGAGCGGCCGGCGCCTACTTCACGCCTCTAGCGCCCGATACCGACATAAGTGATGCCGCGCCTGGCCATTTCCTCGGGCCGATAGACGTTGCGCAGATCGGCCATAGCCGGCGTTTTCATCACCGCCTTGATCCGGTCGAGGTCGAGCGCGCGGAACGCGTCCCATTCGGTTACCAGCGCCGCCACATCGGCGTCCGTCAGCGCGTCCCATGGGTTTGCGCAATATTCGACGTTCGTCAGCACAAGCCGTGCCTGTGTCTCGCCTTCGGGGTCATGGGCGCGAATGATGGCGCCGGCAGCCTGCAGCACCTCGATGATGGGAATCGCCGGCGAATCGCGCATATCGTCGGTGTTCGGCTTGAAGGTCAGGCCCAATATGGCCACGACCTTGCCGCGCACATCGCCGCCGGCCAGCGCGATGACTTTCTGGGCCATGGCACGCTTGCGGTCTTCGTTGACGGCCGCCACCGTCTCGACGATGCGCACCGGGCTGCCGGCGTCCTGCGCGGTTTTCACCAGCGCCAGCGTGTCCTTGGGAAAACAGCTGCCGCCATAGCCCGGCCCGGCATTGAGGAACTTGCCGCCGATGCGGTTATCCAGCCCGATGCCGCGCGCCACGTCCTGGACATTGCCGCCCACGGCTTCGCACAGGTCGGCCATTTCGTTGATGAAGGTGATCTTGGTTGCCAGGAACGCATTGGCGGCATATTTGGTGATCTCGGCCGAACGCCGCCCCATGAACAGCAGCGGCGACTGGTTGAGAAACAGCGGCCGATACAATTCGGTCATCACGGCCTTGGCGCGGTCATCCTGCGTGCCGATGACGATGCGGTCGGGTCGCTTGAAATCGCCGATGGCGGCGCCTTCGCGCAGGAATTCCGGGTTGGACACCACGGCGAAATCGGCTTGCGGATTGGCCTCGCGGATGATGCGCTCGACTTCGTCACCGGTGCCGACCGGCACGGTCGATTTGTTGACGATGACGGTATAGCCCTCCAGCGCTTCGGCAATTTCCTTTGCTGCGGCATGGACATAGGACAAGTCGGCATGGCCATCGCCGCGCCGTGACGGCGTGCCCACAGCGATGAACACGGCCTCGGCACCCTTGATGCCTTCGGCCAGATCGGTGGTGAAGGTCAGCCGTCCGGCCCGGGCATTGCCGGTGACCAATTGCTCCAGCCCCGGCTCGTAAATGGGCATGATGCCATTGTTCAGCCGCTCGATTTTGCTGGGGTCCTTGTCGACACACACGACATCATGGCCGAAATCGGCAAAGCAGGCGCCCGACACAAGGCCGACATATCCCGAACCGATCATTGCAACGCGCATCGAAAACTGTTCCTTATGGCTGGCGCGCGCCGGTTAGCATGGGCAAGATGCCGAAGAAAGGCCGCGTGTGGTTAACGATAGCCGGGCGGCTTGGTGAATTGGCGGCTCATCTGCGGTTCAGCAGGCGCCGCACAGGAATGCATATGCGTGTTGCTGCAACAACATGAACGAGTTCTGGGAGGAACGGATGCACAGATTTGCTGGACTGGTGATGCTGGCCGCAGTGACGATGTTGGCCCCGGCTGCTGCGCAGGATGCGGTTGTGCCGCCGCCGCCAGTCGCAGCCCCGCCTGTTGCCGCCGAAGCGCCTCCCGCTGCCGAAACGCCGCCCGCGCCGGGCACCGCCTATCAGGAAAAGGACGTGCTGACCGCTGCCGAGGACGTGTTCGGGCGCGGCGCCGAAGGCCTGGCCGAAATCGTGCGCAAGACCTTCAAGGATCGCGGCCAGCCCATCGGCTATATTGTCGGCAAGGAAGCCGGCGGCGCCATCATCATCGGCTTTCGCTATGGCTCCGGCACGCTGTTTCACAAGACCGAAGGCCAGCGCAAGGTGCATTGGACCGGGCCGTCGGTGGGCTTTGATATCGGCGGCGACGGGTCGAAAATCTTCGCACTGGTCTATAATCTCAACGACACCGAAGACCTGTTCCGCCGCTACCCGGCTGCCGAGGGCAAGGCCTATCTGGTCGGCGGTTTCACGGCGAACTATCTGCAACGTGACGATGTCGTCATCGTGCCGATCAAGCTTGGTGTCGGCTGGCGGCTGGGCCTCAACGCCGGCTACATGAAATTCTCCAAAAAGGGCAAATGGTTGCCGTTCTAATGGTCAAAATCTGACGCTTGGTACCCGTTACGGCAAAGGCTGCTTTCGACCCAGTTCAGGACATTCACAGCCGTAACGATGAATGTCCGGTCCTGCCAAGAACTGCCGAAAAGGTAAGTCCAAGCGGACGGTCGGGAACGCGCCCACAGTCGGCCATTTAGCGAGTCACGCTTCCATTCTGACAGCAGCCTTTCGCCACGCGCACCTTCTGGGCGGAGCAAGTTAATATAAGGCAGTATTCTTCCACCATCCCCTGGTCGGCTCGCAACTTCTTCGCTACGCTGTGCCCAACCGGGGAGTGATTATGGCTAAGGACGTGAACGACGAAATCGAGGTCGAGGAAGAAGCAGAAGACGAAGAGCTTGGGACGCATGTTGAGTTTAGGGGATTATCCCTTTGACGCACGTATGAGGCGGCCGCCTAGCGCCAGTGCGTGAGAGAGGGTCGCCAGCAAGTTATGATGCTGTTATGACTCATGAATGCCGGACACGCTCCACGAACTAGTTAAAGCGGAAAAGCTGATTGCCGCCGCTTCGGAGTGGACGCGCAAAGGCAGACGGCTTGAGTTGAAGTTGCCCTTGGAAATAGACGGGTTGATCGAAGAAGGATTGTTTCTACGCGCGTCCGCGCTGGAACGGTTGCCTGACAGAGAAGTGGTTTTTCAATTGGAATACCATGGAGTTCGCATTCCCGGCGAGGGCGGCCCGCTTGCACGCGTGGAATGGAACTCGATCAGACCACACAACAATAAGGGCATAGGGCCGCCAGAACTCCGATTCCTTGAGCAATCTCCCTCGCACATGCATCTTTTTGAGGACAATTGGAGCGACACCACCGGCGCTTTGCGCGGCGACAATTTGCCCGTTGCGCGTCCGGTTCCGCAACCTATTCAAGGGTTTGATGAGTGTCTTAGATTCGTCGGGAGTCTGTTTAGAATCAACAACATAACTCTTGTCAAGACGCCAGAGTGGGTCTACAGTTTCGATCTTTAGGGCGGAACCATGGCAGAGACGGAGGCGAAGTCATTTGAGGAGGCGGTGTCGTCTGCCGCCTCGATGCTTGTGTCCATTCGCCATGAGAAGGGCGGCACTTTTGTGACGACCCCGCTAGCTTATCCAAGCGGCGGAGCAGTGGTCATCTGGGTTGATCGAGCGCCGCCTCATTTCCTTGTCAGCGATTATAGTTTTGCAGCGCGCGAGTGCGAAATTATGGGGGCTGATCGCCGCCAATTTATGGCGCGCGCCGAAGCAGTCGCAATGTCGGCAGGCGTTGAGATTGCCAGTGACGGCGCTTTCCAGGTGCAAGTTTCGGAGGGGCAGCTGGTTGGTGCGATCAAGGCAATCGCAAACTGTTCGCTTGAAGTGGCGATTAACTATGCCAATCGGCAGCATCAACGAAAAAGAGCGGATGCGGGCCTTATGCTGCATCAAAAGCTAGTTCGCTTATATGGCGAGCAGCACGTCGCTAAAGAGTTCGAATTTAGAGGGGCCTCGACCACCGCTTGGTCTATTGATGTTGCCGTAACTAATGACGACACGCCAGCTTTGTTTGATACGGTTACGCCATGGTTTCCATCTGTTGCTTCAACCTTAGCAAAGTTTGGCGACATTCGGCTTCTCGACAACCCGCCAGCCCGGACTGCCGTTCTATCTACAAAAGACGGCTTTGGCTCGTGGATTACCGCGCTGGCGCAAACTGGCAACGTTTTGCAGGCTGTCGCGCCGGACGACGCATTCAGACGCGCGGTGTTGCATTGAACGGCCTTCTGTCGCTTTCCGAGGCGTTGCGCACAGGACGACTTGAGGAATTTATGACTCAAGCCGAAGCTGCGGGAATTGGGGCTGCATCTGCTGGTGAGTTTGACGCCGTGCTGCGAGGCGTCCTCACAGCGCCCCCACAAGAAGGTCAAACATTCCGTTCACGCGGTTCCGGTGGTTTGCCCGGAAAGTGAACTCGCCAAGGTAGCGATTCATGTGCTTGGGCGAGATATGGATGTGCGTTGAGCGGACGCTATCCTTAAATAGCTTCCAGAACGATTCCACGCTGTTGACGTGGTGGTTGATGCCCGTCTTGTGGTCATAGAAGGCATACTCGCGGTGGCCGTGCTTGACAGCGCCGTGCGTGTAACCGTCATCCGTGAGTAAATTGTAGGACCGCAGTTCGTCGGTCGAAACAACCGATCCCTTCTCAACGTTCTCATTCACAATGGCGCGGAGCGTGGCCTTCTTCACATCGCCAGCAACCATAGCCTTCATCGCGCCGCCGCGCTCCACGAGGCCGACAACGACCGTTTTCCCCGGTGCGCCACGGCCACGCTTGCCACCGCTGCGAACGCCGCCAACATAGGCTTCGTCTGCTTCAACGTGGCCAGTGAGCATCGCTGCCATATCGGCCTTGCCCGCCAGTTCGCGGATTTGCTGGCCGATCCGCCAAGCCGTCTTGTAGGTCACGCCAAGCTGGCGCTGCAGTTCTTTGCCGCTGACACCGTGGCGGGTGGTGACAAAAAGAAACATGGCATAGAACCAAGACGTGAGCGGCGTCCGCGTGTCTTGCAGGATGGTGCCGGCGCAAGGGTAAACGTGGTGACCGCACGAAGCGCAGCTATAGGCGCGGCGGTTGGCCAGCTTGTGAAAGGTGGTTTCCACCGCACCGCATGACGGGCAATCGAAACGGGTGCCGCCAAAGCGCACGGCCATGATGTGATCGAGGCAGGCTTCCTCAGTCGAGAACTTCGTCAGAAATTCGCGGACCGAAAAGGCTGGCGATGCGGAGGGTGACTTGCTCATGCATTTTGAATAGTCGAACTAGATACGTGCGTCAAGGGGATAATCCCCATCTTCTATGCGTTCGCGGATAAAAAACATCTGGTATTGGGTGAGGTAACTAGGGCGCGGTTCTTCAGATTAAATGGCAAGATAAAACTAGATGACTTGAAGAAGGAACACATCAAGATGTTTGGTGTGAAGTATCTCACGCGGTTCACAAATAACCTAGAGAAGGCCGAGAACGAATACGTCATGTCGCACAGCAAAAGCCCCAAGTCGGCTTACAATAATGTTATCGTGTGGCGGCATCAATTTGTGCATGAAGGAACTTTGCCGAACACCACAAACTACGCGGAGATCAAGGATCAATACACGGCTGGTAAAGAGGTGATTCACTGCCTTTTCAAAAGCATGGTGCGATGAAATTCAACTACACCCGCAAATGGGGCAACTCACTGCGATGACCACCATCGCGTTTCATATTCTGAATACTCGGAACCCCATGTTCCGCTGATAGGCCACTTCAAGCTGTTCAACAGCGGCCCTTGCGACTTCCGCTATTGCCGATTGGCACCTGAAAGCCGCCATTCGCAATTGGCCCACTTTCTGCCGCTCTGCGATGCCGATCGGACAAACTCTGGATGTCGGCTTCTGACAAGACATGCCGTTCGACACGTCGATTTGGAACGGCGGGAATGTCCCAATATCGGTCATTCGCAGACCCATCAGATGGGAACCAAGCGTCAGGTTTGGACCACTAGAGCCTTTTTCGACCAATCTGGGTCACCGCCCCTGAGGGGTCGCCCGCAAGGGCGATGACGGTGATGCGAACTGGTCGAAAAAGCGCTCTAACGCCGGAATATCCACCACCCGGTCGCCAGCCCAAGCGCAAAGCCGGCCAGCACCAGCAGCCAGATTTCACCCAATAGCCAGATCACCGGGCCTCCCAGCGGGCGCCCGCGATGCCATCAAGGCGGCGCACTTGCGCCACCACGGCACTGCGTGTGGCAGGCGCGGCCGTGCCCGACAGCAGCGCCATACGAAACGTGTATCCGCGCGCATCCGTCCAGCGCACGGCGCCGTCGGTGATGCCATGCGCCGCCATCACCGCGCCGGCGCGCCCGCCCAGATCGGCCAGCAACGCCTGACTGAAATAGATATGACCGGCGCGGGCAACCAGCGCGCTGGCCGCCAGCCCGGTCAACAACTTGAGCGCGGGCGACACGCCTCAGCGCGCCGCCAGCTTGCCGAACAGCGTTTCATATTCGGTGTAACGCCCTTGCGAGATCAACTGTGCCTGTTCCACCAGCCGGTCGCTGGCGATGCGGCCGGCGAAATCGCCCATCTGGCTGTCGATCACCTGCGCATCAACGGCGGTCCAGCCGGCAATCTGGTCGATGGCCGTGATACCGGCGGCGCGCAGCTTGTCGGCGAATTTCGGGCCGATACCCTTCAACTGCGACAGGTCGCCCGGATCGACGCTGCGGGTTTCGACTGTCGGCGCATCGCCACTCAAACGCGCCTGCGCGCCATCGTTCAAACGCGCCTGCGCGCCATCGTTCAACCGCGCCTGCGCGCCATCGTTCAACCGCGCCTGCGCGCCATCGTTCAAACGCGCCTGCGCGCGGGCAAAATCGCGCCGCAGCTTGTCCACCTCATCGGCCAGCGGGCGAATCTGGGCGTCGCGCGCCTTGATCTCCACCGTCAGCCGCTCGCGCTCCTGCACCAGCGTGTCGCGCTCGCGGGACAGCGCCTCGGCGCGCTCGGTCATCACGGCCAGCTTGCGGGCAAGGCCGCCGCGCACGACAAAGCCAAGCACCAGCCCCAGCACAAGGGCAGCAGCAGCCAGAAACTGCGCGATGGGCGGAATGGTCAGGTCCATGAATTATCCTCTGCACGTCCGACAGGCATGATGATCGCCTTCCTTGCGCTGCTGCGCGCCTTCGTCAATGTGCCATGCGAACTGGGGCGTTGCCCGGCAGCGTCATGCACTCTATCCCGGCCGCGATGTCCGTGTCCCACGCCGCCCCTGCTGCACTGCCTCACGTCTATTCGGATGCCGAACGCCGCATGGCGCTGGTTGCCGTGCTGATCGTGCTGTTCCTGTCCGCGCTCGACCAGACCATCGTCGCCACGGCCATGCCGCGCATCATCAACGATCTTGCCGGGCTGGAGCGCATCGCCTGGGTCGGCACGGCCTATCTGCTGACCTCGACGGTCACCGTGCCCATTTACGGCAAGCTGGGCGATATCCATGGCCGGCGGCCGGTCATCATCTTCGGCGTGCTGGTGTTCCTGGCCGGGTCGATGCTGTGCGGGCTGGCCGGCGAATTCGGCGACCTGCCGATCATCGGCGATGGCATGAACCAGCTTGTCGCCTGGCGCGCCGTGCAGGGCCTTGGCGCCGGCGCACTGACGACCGGCGCCTTTGCCACGGTCGCCGACATCGCGCCGCCGGCCGAGCGCGGGCGTTATACCGGCTGGTTCGGCGCCATGTTCGGGCTGGCGGGGCTTGCCGGGCCAGTGCTGGGCGGCGTGCTGACCGACCATGCGACCATGACGGTGCTGGGCCATGTCATTGCCGGCTGGCGTTTCATCTTTTACGTCAACCTGCCGCTGGGGCTGGTCGCGCTGTATATCCTGCTGCGGCATCTGCCGCCGGGCAACCGAGGCCAGGACACGCCGATCGACTGGCTGGGCAGCGCGCTGGTGGTCACGGCGGCCGTGCCGCTGCTGCTGGCGCTCAGCTGGGCAGGCGAGGCGGCCGGCTGGCAGCAGCCGCGCGTCGGCATCGCGCTGGGTGTCGCCGCTGCCGGCCTTGCCGCCTATCTCGTTACCGCGCGCGGCAAGGCGCATGCGGTGGTGCCACTGGACCTGTTCGCCGACAAGGTCGTGACCCGCGCCATCATCGCGCTGTTCCTCATCAACCTCGCCTATATGAGCGTGCCGATGTTCCTGCCGCTGTATCTGCAACTGGTGCGCGGGCTTAGTGCTGCACAAAGCGGCGCGGCCATGCTGCCCCTGTTGTTCGGGATCCTTGCCGGATCGATGCTGTCGGGGCGCAGCGGCCGCAAGTCACAGCAATACAAACCCGCGCTGGTGGCCGGCGGCGCTGTCGCCCTGGCCGGGATGGCGGCGATCACGCAATTGTCGGCAGATATCTCGCACGGCGGCCTCATGGCGATGCTGTTCGTGTTCGGCCTTGGCCTTGGCCCGGCGCAGGGCATGTTCACCCTGGCGGTGCAAAGCGCGGTCAGCCATGCGCGGGTCGGCGTGGCAACGGCCTCGTCGCAGTTTTTCCGGCAAATCGGCAGCACCATCGGCATGGCGCTGTATGGCGGTCTGATGGTGTTCCACCTGACAGGCGCGCTGGCGCAAAATGTCCCGGCGCTGGTGCAGGGCCAGTCGATCACGCTGGCGCAGGCACAGACGCTGGCGATGGACAAGACGGCACTGGCAAAGGCCGCACCCGTCGCCACCGACGCCGCCGAAGCCGGTTTGAAGGCCAGTTTCTCCGACAGCATCACTGCGCTGTTCCCGGTTTCGCTGGCGATCATGCTGCTGGCCTTTGCCGTGACGCTCGCAGTGCCGGCCCGCAAGCTGCGCGGCCGCGACGATGTGGCGCCGGCATGACTCCTGCCGGGGCCGAACTGGCGCGCCGCCGCAGCCTGCCGCCGGGCGGCATGCAGTCCATGCAGGTCATGGCCGATGGCTGGCCGCTTCGCGCGATTCTGTGGCCCGCCGTCACCGGAAAACAGGGCAGCATCCTGTTCCTGGGCGGACGCGGCGATTTCATCGAAAAATATGCCGAGGGGCTATGGGCGTTGACCGATGCCGGCTGGGGCGTCGCCAGCTTCGATTGGCGCGGGCAGGGCCTGTCCGGCCGCGTCGGCAAATCCCCTATGCACGGTGACGCGCCGGACGGGGATTTTGCGCTCTGGGCCAGCGACCTTGCCGCAATGTCGGACTGGTTCCGCGCCAACATGCCCGGGCCGCACATGATCGTCGCCCATTCGATGGGCGGCCACCTGACGCTGCGCCACCTTGCCGATCACCCACATGACTTTGCCCGCGCCGTGCTGCTCAGCCCGATGGCCGGTGTTCGCGCGCCGCCGCTGGGGCCGGTCATCGCCCGGGCGGCGGCGGCGCTGATGGTGATGCTGGGGCAGGGGCGGCGGTTCGTTGCCGGCGGCGGTCCCTACCGGGCTGGTGTTGCCGGAAGCGCCCGCCAGCGCCTGCTCACCAGCGATCCCGTCCGCTATGCCGATGAAGCCTGGTGGTGCGCGCAAAACCCCGCGCTGGCCATCGGCAGCGTCACCTGGGGCTGGCTCGATGCCGCGTTCCGGTCGATGGCGGCGCTGCGTGCCCGCCTGCCGGGCATCACCACGCCGGTTGCGATTCACATGGCAGCAGCAGACGGCCTGGTGGACAGTGCTGCCACACGCGCGCTGGCGGCGGCAATGCCCGATGCCCGCCTGACCGAATATGCCGGCGCCGGGCACGAACTGCTGCGGGAGAGTGACGCGGTGCGCTGCGCCGTGCTGGCCGCCGTGCTGGAATTCCTGCACACACCTGCCCGATGACCACGCATTTCGATATTGCCATCATCGGCGCCGGCATCGCGGGTGCCAGCCTCGCATGGGCGCTTGGGCGGCGGGCGCCCGCGCTGAAAGTCGCGCTGATCGAGATGGAGGACCGGCCCGGCTATCACACCACCGGGCGTTCGGCGGCGTTCTGGGTGGAAAGCTATGGCGGGCCGGGCGTCGTGCCGCTCAGCCGTGCCAGCCGCGCCTTCTTCACGGCGCCGCCGGCCGGTTTCGGCCCGTTGTTGTCGCCGCGTCCGGGCCTGTTTCTCGATCCGCCAGACCAGCCCGGCGCCATCGACACCGTGGCTGCCGAATTTACCCAAAGCGGCGTCGAATGGCATTGGCAGGACGCCGGCCAACTTGCCGCCAGCCCCGCCGGCCCGATGTTGCGGCCGGAATGGCGCAATCGCGGGATATTGGAGCCAAACAGCTATGATATCGATGTGGCGGCGCTGCATCAGGGCTATCTGCGCGGCGCGACCCTTATCACCGGCGCACAGGTCACGGCGCTGGCGCGCACATCCGGCACATGGCGCATCACCACCCGCGCCGGCACTTTCACCGCTGCAACCGTCGTCAACGCCGCCGGCGCCTGGGCCGACCAACTTGCCGCACTGGCCGGCGCCGCCCCGCGCGGGCTGATGCCGCTGCGCCGCACCATGGCCGTGCTGCGGCTCGATCCGCCGCCGCCCGCCGACCTGCCGGTGGTGATGGACGCGGCGGGGCGGTTTTATTTCAAGCCCGACAGCGGCCGGCTGTGGCTCAGCCCGCACGATGAAATCCCCGATGTGCCCCATGACGTACGCCCCGACGAGATCGATATCGCCACAGTCATCGACCGGTTCGAAACCGTCAGCACATCGCGCGTCATGCGCCTCGAATCCAGTTGGGCCGGCCTGCGTACGTTTGCCCCCGACCGGCTACCGGTGCTGGGCCGGGACGGCGCGGTGGACGGCATGTTCTGGTGCGCCGGCCAAGGCGGCTTCGGCATCCAGACCGCCCCGGCCATCAGCGAACTATGCGCCGCGATGCTGCTCGGGGACGCGCCGGAGGTCGAAGCGGCGCCCTATCTGGCCACCCGCAGCGAGTGGTCCAAACCTGACGCTTGGCTCCCATCTTGATGGGTCTGCGAATGACCGATATTGGGACATAATTGCCATTCGCGCGACGTGACGTGAATGTCGGATCCTAACAGCAGCAGACGTTCGCCTCGGATATGCCCATCTTCCGGAACGCCTCGGCAACTGGCGTGCCATCTCCGCTTGGCGAAGAGCAAGCGCGATCCGCGCCTCGCTGAACTTTGACCTCTTCGTCTCTGGGTCTTGCGAATGATGTCCGCCGGATATGCGGTCACTGACATTATGCTACTTGACGAGGACAGCGTACCAGTTTCCGACGATCCTTCTGATTATCCAGAGGGCCGGAATTGGGAGATGGAATTTGCTTTGAAGCGAGGTTCTGCCACCGACGGATATTTCGGTGCGGCGCGTATAGCCGCGGCGGCGTCAAAAAGCTCAAATACCAGTAGGTGAAATTCAGGCAAAATTCGGTAAAGGTCTATAAAAAAACTGCGGGATCAGATGAAAAAACGGAATCATACTCACTATGAAAATCTTCAATACCTGTAGTATTGTGCCTATATTGAACAAAAACTCTAAAATTAAACGTTCCATTATAGTCATCATTATTATTAGAATAAATCATTCGAATCTGTTGCGTTAGATTTGTTGTCGGCACAGGATAGATAAATCTAATGTATTTCTTACAATCATGGGCCGGCAGATCACTACCAGAACTTCCGGTATTCGAATACGCGCCAGCATCGTAAACAAACCATGAGCGTAACAAAACCCCGGATTGTAGAGTTAATTTTAAATCACACTCTATGGGATTATTATTGTCAACTCTCAGCGTGCGATAGCCTGCATTAATGACAATATTTACTTGAATAACCTCAGATACTGCCTGCCTAACGCCATTGCCCATGTCCCCAGTTTGGACAATGCCGTAATTTTGATTCGGATTCCTGCATGTAATTATCAAATCGGACATTTTTGACTCTCCAACTTAACACATAGCATATGACAACTGAGATTGAGCGAATGGTCAAGTAAAAAAGGCTAGGTGATCCCTCGAAATTCGGGGACAAAATACATAACAATCATTCAAAAGATGGACTGTGAAATAACCCCGATTAAAAAAATATAATAGCTTGAGGCGATTGGATGCAACAGGATTTCAGAGCGGCGTCGGGTGAAACGGGGGGACGACGCAGCAAGCCGGCAATTCGGCCGAGCGATCTTCACATGGATGGCTGGTTTCAGCCGGAGCGGCCATTCATGCGAGCGTCGCTAAGCGACCTTAATTGGGTCGGAAGCCGCCTTTGCCGCAACGCTCACCAAGCGTCAGATTTTGACCATTAGCGATTGCAGCCTCTCTCGCCTCGGAGGCGGCGACTCCCCGACGTGTGCAAACGCATGCGGGTGTCGCGTCGTCGAAAGGATTCGCGGGCCATCGGAACGACAGGCGGCAATTCACGACACACAAGGCCTGTCCTACAACAAGGCGATTATGCACTTGAGATACCAACGCCGAAAGCAATCAGTTAAAGGTTTCGTTATGTGATTTAGACGCGCGTTTAGGTTGGTTGCGCATTTTGTGTTGCGGCTTGGGTTGCGCTTTTAGCGCGGCCTGCTACTAAACGGCGCATGACACACCCCATCCTTGATTCGCAGCGGCAGCGTGTCCGCGAGCTGGAACAGGTCCTCCTGCTTGAAAAGGCAAAGCTAGAAGGCATGGAGGCCATTGTGCAGGGGGAGATTGCCGTGCGCCCTGACAGCGTTGTGCTGGGGATGAAGGTCGGTGTCGCGCGGGTATCTGGTCCGAAAGGTAGCGTCGGCAAGGCTCCCGGCCAACTCTCGATGGCATGGCGCGGCGTCTTAGAGTTCTTCTACAAGGGCGATGAGGCCTTTTCGGAAAGCGACGCCGCCAGCATGTATATGGCGGACACGGGGCGGGATATGCGCCCTCGCGATGTTCGTCGTCGCTTGGAAGGCTACGCCAACGAACACCAGTTTCTAGAGATCAAGCCAGACGGCAAATTTCGCGTGACTAACGTTGCTGCGGAGCGATTTGGCTTTGAGAGGTCGCCAAAGAACGGCGCGGTATCTGACCCCGGCCAGGGACAGACGGCCGCGCCGCATCTATTTGGCAGCCGGGAAGGAGGTGGACCACTTGGAACCCCAACAACCTAACTAACTAGCCTAGGGCTTCCTGGCTCTGGTGGTTGGTCGCCACCTTTGCTCGCAGACCCGTAGGGGCTCAATCGCAAGACGGCTGACCACCGTCTCATATCAACCTCAACCTAGGCGGGTATTCCTTCACTGGGTGCCCGCCTAGACACATTGTATAAGCGAATCGGCCACATTATGCAACCAGAAGAACCAAAGGCCGAACAGCCGGCCATGTCGGAAGATGAGATTGCGCGACGCCGCGACGTGGTGGTCAAGCGTATGCTGGCGACACCGCCGCAGCCCAAGAAAACAAAGCGGAAAGGCGCTTAGGTGTATCGGCTGTATGTAGACGAGGTCGGCAACTTTGCGACCTTATCGCCCATCCAAGTCATATGTACGTGCGTAAGCAGATGAGTCACGACGTTGAACTAGGGCCGTTCTCAACTCGGGTTGCCGGGATTCTGCGGGGTAGCAAATATGACCGATCACCTTGGAACGATAAGGTGAAGGGATACGGCTTTAAGCACCTGCCCTAAAAACACGAAAGGCGGCGCTGTCGCGCCGCCCGATGGATTATGTACCATCTGTGTTCCGGCCACCGTAGCACCGGGTAGACGTATAAATGAGTCTTTATATGCTCCTTGTCAAGAGCGCCACCGCTGATTGCGGGGCCGCTTCCCCGCTGGCGTGTCAGGCCGCAAGGCGGTTAGCTTGTTGATAGGTCAACCGCTTGCCAACAACGCCCTGCACGGCGATCACGGAACGCGCGTTGTCGTTGACGCCAAGCGCGGCGCGGTTGCTGTAGCGAAAATCAAATTCCGCCAGATAGCGGTGCAAGTGCTGCTCACCGCAATGCTGATACACGCCGCGCATGCCGCGCTTGAAGATAGAGAAGAAGCCTTCAATGGTGTTGGTGTGCGCTTCGCCACGGACATATTCACCACCGGCATGTAGCACTCGCTGGTGAGAAGCAAACTCACGGCCAACGGCCCAATAGAGCCGGGCTTCATCGGTCATCAGCGTGGCTTCGCGGGCGACGTTGGCGCGAACGATGCGGGCAACCTCGCCGCCGGTGATCGTCTCGGAATTGATGGATCGGACAACGCCCGTATCGCGGCACACAAGCGACACGACGCGCAGCTTGTGGCGGAAGCCGCCAACCGGCGCGTCAACGCCCTTCTTGCGCCCGATGTAGGTTTCATCAACCTCGACAAAGCCACCAGCGCCGCCAAGCGGGCCGGTGTCGCCAGCGGTCATAGCTTCGCGGATGCGATGCGCCATGAACCAAGCGGTGCGATACGAGCCAAAGCCAAGCATGCGGAAAAGCTGGTGAGCGGAAATGCCCTTCTTGCTGGACACCATCAACTGCGTCGCCAGCAACCACTTGTGCAACGGGATATGCGACCGTTCATAGATCGTGCCCATGGTGGCGGTAAACGGCTTGCGGCAATCCTTGCACTTGTAGAGGCCGGGGCGCGTCGTCTTGCCCTGCATCAGGGTTGAATTGCCGATTGTTCCGCAATGCGGGCAAACGCGGCCATCGGGCCAGCGGATGCCTTCAAAATGCGCGCGGGCTGCATCTTCGTTGTTGTAAATGGGGTTGGTGAGGTTCGTCATGAGCTAACCTTATGAGATTGGCTCATGGTATGTCAAGTGCATAATCGCCTACAACAAACCAAATCGGTTATATATGCCCACATGACAGAACAAAATACACCCCTCCGCCCCCGCACCGATGGCTGGACCGCCGAGCGCCAGCGGGTGTTTATCGCAGTGCTGGCCGATACCGGCATCGTGGCCGCAGCGGCGAAGCGGGCCGGGATGAGCAAGGCGGCGGCCTATGCGCTGCGCCGGCACCCGGCGGCGGCGGATTTCCGCGCGGGTTGGGAGGCGGCGCTGGTCGATGCCTGGCGGCGCGTCGAGGAAACCGCGATGGAGCGCTGCATCGAGGGCGAAGTCGATATCTATGAAAAGGACGGTGTGACCGTCACGCGCCGCCGGCCCTGTGCGCCGCAGTTGATGATCCATATGCTGGAACGTGCCGAGCGGGCGCGCGGCGTTGGCCCGAACGGTGCCATCGCGGCAGAGCCGGTGGATTCGGCCAGCGTGGCAAGACTGCGCGCCGAGATACGCTTGCTGGCCGCGATGGACGGCGACGAGGAGAAACTGGCCGCGCATTGGGCGCAGCCCCGACCGCCACGGCCGCCGCCGATGGACAGGGAAAGCCAGGCGCTGCGACGCTTTGACGAAACGCTGGATTTGCTGATCGACCGCGAATTGCCGGTTTGCGTCCTGTCTTGGCCGCGCCCGAAAAGCTCACGAAACCGTCAAGTTCGTCTACTTCCGCCGCAAGTGGCGCCGCCCGGAACCGACAGTTCCTAGGGCTTTGCGGCCCGGCTTTTGTACCGCGCCAGAAACGTGTCCGCAAAATCCGCCAGCCGCCGCTGCGCAATCGCTGCCCGCAGCCCTGCCATGAGATGCTGGTAAAACCCGATATTGTGCTGCGTCATCAGCATGGCGCCCAGCATTTCGCCTGACCGCACCAGATGGTGAATATAGGCGCGGCTGGCGGCATGCGGCCCAGTGCAGACGGTGCAGGGGCAGCCGGCATCCAGCGGCGCCAGATCCTCGGCATGCACGGCGTTGCGGATATTGACCGGGCCATCATGGGTAAACGCCTGGCCGTTGCGACCCGAGCGGGTGGGCAGCACGCAGTCGAACATGTCCACCCCCCGGCACACCGCGCCGACAATGTCATCGGGCTTGCCGACGCCCATCAGGTAACGCGGCGCGTCTGCGGGCAATTGCGCACAGGCATAATCCAGCACGCCGAACATCGCCGGCTGGCCTTCGCCCACCGCCAGCCCGCCGATGGCATAGCCATCAAAGCCGATGGCGGTCAGTGCGCTGGCGGATTCGGCGCGCAGCCGTTCATCCAGCCCGCCCTGCTGGATGCCGAACAGCGCGGCGCGCCCCGCATGTTCGGGTGCGCTGTCGAACCCCGCCCGGCTGCGCGCCGCCCAGCGCATCGACCGCTGCATCGCGGCCTCCACCACGTCGCGTCCCGCCGGCAATGCCACCAGTTCATCGAATGCCATGACGATATCGCTGCCCAGCAGCCGCTGGATTTCCATCGACCGCTCAGGGCTCATCATGTGCCGCGTGCCATCGAGATGGCTGGCAAAGGCAACGCCTTCCTCCGACCGCTTGGTCAGCGCCGACAGGCTCATGACCTGATAGCCGCCGCTGTCGGTCAATATCGGCCGGTCCCAGCCCATGAAGGCATGCAGGCCCCCCAGCCGTGCCACCCGCTCCGCCGACGGCCGCAGCATGAGGTGATAGGTGTTGCCCAGGATGATGTCGGCGCCGGCGGCGCGCACTTCATGGGCACGCATCGCCTTGACGGTCGCGGCGGTGCCGACGGGCATGAACGCCGGCGTGGCGATGGTGCCGCGCTGCTTGGCGAGGGGGCCGGGGCGGGGGGCGCCGTCGGGGGCCGGGGGGGGGGTGGGGGTTGGGGGGTGCGGGGGCGGGGGGGGGGGGGGGGCGGGGGGGGGGGGGGGGGGGGGGGGGGGGGGGGGGTGGTGGGGGGGGAGGAGCGACCTGCGGGAGCTGACGGCGTTGAATTGACACAACGAGCGGGGAATTG
>NZ_JANPCD010000173.1:0-7198 GCF_031430775.1 Sandarakinorhabdus sp.
GGCGCCCGCGATCACCAGCACCGCCGCGCCGCCGACGGCATAGGGGCCGTAATTCTGCGCGGCGGGCGTATCCAGCCAGCCGCCGGAAGCATCGTCTGCAACCGGCGCAAAACCGCGCATCTGCACCTCGACGATATCGCCGCGCGCCGCGTCATAGCCAACCGCGCCGCGCACGATACGTACCAGATTGGGCAGGTCGCGCGCGCCGTTCTTGCCCAGCGCGGCCAGATCGATGACCACGGCAACCGAAAGCCGGCGCACACGGGGCGCAGCGCCGCGTGTCACCGAGACTTCCTTGCCGATTTCCCACATGCGGCTCGTTTGTTCTGCGGTGACATTTCCGGGTGCCGGCAAGGAAGCCGGCGCGGCGGGCGGCGTGGCGGATATCTGCGCGGCCTGAGGCGCCGTGTTGGACAGCGCGCCGGGAATGCCGCGCGCCGGTGCCGGCGGCGTATCGATGGAGCGGCTGGCCTGTTCTGATTTCAGTGTCCCGGCGGGCTGGAAGCGTTCGGAACTGGCCTCGTTCTGGGAAAAATCCACATCTGCGGCCACTTCGGCGGTGAATTTGCCAGCGCCGATCAGCGGTGTCAGCATCTTGACCAGCCGTTCGCGCACCAGTCCCTCAAGCCGGGCCTGATAGCCAAGCTGCTGGGCATCTCCGCCGATGCTGGCCGACAGCAATGTCCCTGTCTGGTCGACAACGCTGACCTTGTCGGGCGCCAGGCCGGCAACCGATGTGCTGACCAGCCAGACAATGGCGCGCACCTGCGCTTCGGACAGGGTGCGGCCGGCCGCCAGCGACACGAAAACGCTGGCAGATGGCGGCGCCCGGTCGCGGATGAACACCGAGGGTTCGGGTGTGGCAACATGGACGCGTGCCGATTTCACACCATCGATCGCCTCGACGCTGGCAGCCAGTTCGGACGCCAGCGCGGCCTTGAGCCGGGCGGATTCGACACTGCGCGAGGCGCCGAGCGGCATGTCGGCCAGGGCATCACCGCCCCGCGCCGCCTTGGGGAGGCCCTGCCCCGCCAGCATGATGCGCGCAGCGGCGATTTCGCTGCTCGCCACTTCGGCAGCGCCGGTATCGGGGTTGATCCGGTGCGCGAAATTGCTGCCGGCCAAGGCATCGGCCACAGCGGCGGTATCGGCATCGGACAAGCCCGGATGCAACGGACGCCAATCGGGGGAACGCAAGGCAACAAACAGCAGCAGCACGCCCAACAGCGCAGCGGTCACCAGCAGCGCCGGGCGGGCACGCTGTATCGCCGGGCTGCCGGCAACGGCGCGCGCACGGGCTGCAACGCCGGCAAAACTGGCAGGAAGCGGAATGGCTGCGGCGTCTGGCACGGCGCTACAGCGGCATGTTCATGACGTCCTTATAGGCACCAAGCAGGCGGTTGCGGACCTGCAAAGTGGCTTCAAAGGCAATGGAGGCTTTTTGACGGGCGATCATGACGCTGGCGAGATCATGGGTTTCGCCGCGTTCGAATGCGGCCGAGGCCGTGCCGGCCTGTTCCTGCACGGCACTGACAGATTTCAGCGCATCCTGCATGGCGGTCTGGAACGCCGGCGGCTGCGCAGGCTGGCCAATATTTTGCAGCCCGCCCAAAGACCCGCCCTGCAACGCTGTGTTTCGCGCCAGGATCTGCTGCCTGAGCGCCAGCACATTGCTGGTATCAACCGGCGGCAGCATCACTGGAACAGCGGCCGATGATCCGTGCCGGTTGCCTTGCCAGTTGCCATCCCGGCCAGCTTGTAACGCAAGGTGCGTTCGGAGATGCCA
The DNA here is from genome assembly GCF_031430775.1 of Sandarakinorhabdus sp. Taxonomy (GTDB): domain Bacteria; phylum Pseudomonadota; class Alphaproteobacteria; order Sphingomonadales; family Sphingomonadaceae; genus Sandarakinorhabdus. The sequence goes on from NZ_JANPCD010000173.1 coordinate 1,787, forward strand.
AGCCGCAGAGCGGCGGCCCGGCGGCTTGGCGCTTCGGCCAAGGCCCGACGGATAGTGGACTGTTCGTGCGCGCGCACCTGACCCGGCAAAGGAGCATGAGGTACGGCCACGGGCCATGCAGCTGCAGGCAGTGCAGCAGCAGGGTCGTTATCGAACATCAAGTCGGCCGGCGTGATGACGGCACCCGATCCCAGGATCATCGCCCGGTCGAGCACATTGCCCAGTTCGCGGGCATTGCCCGGCCAGTCATGGGCCATGAGCCGGGCCAGCGCCGCCTCTGTCGGCCACGCAATCGGCCCTTGCCCGTGTTGCAGCAGCAGATGGGCGGCAATGGCGATGATGTCCGGCCGCCGCTGCGCCAGCGGCAGGGTGCGCAGCGGAAACACCGCCAGACGATGATAAAGATCGGCGCGAAAACGCCCCGATGCCACGTCGCTGGCCAGATCGCGGTTGCCGGCCGCAACAATGCGGACATCGACCGGCACGGCACGCACGGCACCGACCGGCAGCACTTCGCGCTCTTGCAGCACACGCAGCAGCTTGGCCTGCGCCAGCGGCGGCAGTTCTGCCACTTCATCGAGGAACAGGGTTCCGCCATGAGCAGCACGCACAAGGCCGCAAGATGCGGCCTGTGCACCAGTAAAAGCGCCGCGCTCATGCCCGAACAAGGCTGCTTCCAGCATTGATTCGGAGAGCGCGGCGGAGTTGACCGCGACAAAGGGTCCGTCGCGGCGAGGGGACTGGTCATGAACAAGGCGGGCGAGCCCTTCCTTGCCGGTGCCGGTGGCACCTTCGATAAGTACGGAAACAGGGGCGCGCGCCACGCGGGCGGCAAGCGCCAGCAGAGCGCGGCTGGCCGGTGCAGACGCCGCAGGGCGGCCATCGGGTGCCGCAAAGGCAGCAATCAGCTGGACGGCAAAATCCTCGTCGCCCGGCGCCACCTTGAGATCGAGCCGATGCGGCAGCAGCACGGCCCGCGACCGGGATGCCTGCGCCGCAGTGACATGCCGGAAAATCGGCTGCTCGTCGGGGCCGACCACCGGCGTGCCATGCAGATCGATATCGGCAAGGCCGGGCAGCCAGAGCTGGATTGCGAGGGCGGCAGGTGCAGGCGGGGGACTGGACATGCCTCCCCAAAAGCAAGAGGCGTGCCAATTGCCGATTGTTAACCTTAACCGGGGAGAGGCTGGTTAACCAAAATCGAATTGTCAGAAACTTGACGGCGAAACGTCAATTTCCCGACGCCGGCGCGTCAAAAAACTGACGGGCCGACACAAGTTCAACGGCTGCAATTGCCAGGGCTTAAGCGGCGGCGTCCGCGATGTCGGCCGGGCTGGTGGCGAGGATGGTGCCGCCGCCCATCACCCGCGTGCCCAGATACGCAACCGCCGCCTGCCCCGGCGCGACGCCATATTGCGGCGCATCGAAAGCCAGCGCGTCACCGCGCCAGCGCGCATCAGCCAGCGGCGCCATCGATCGCACCTTGACCATCACCGGGCCATCAAGCGAACCCAGCCTGTTGATCTCGGAGACACTGGCGCCGGCAACCGCAAGCGCCCGGCGCGGGCCGGCAAGAACCTGGTTGGCGGCGGCGTTGATGGCAATCACGTACAGCGGCTCGGCATGGCCCCCCAGATCAAGGCCGCGCCGCTGCCCGACAGTGAACCGGTGCACGCCCATATGGCGGCCGAGCACCCTGCCCGCCGTGTCGACAATGTCACCGGGCCGCGCCAGATCGGGGCGGACCCGCTCCACGACCTTTGCGTAATCGCCGCCGGGCACGAAGCAAATGTCCTGGCTGTCGGGCTTCGCTGCCACCGACAACGCAAAGCGGCCGGCAAGGGCACGTGTCTCGGCCTTGTCCAGCCCGCCAAGCGGGAAGCGCAGATAATCAAGCTGGGCAGCCGTTGTGGCCCAGAGGAAGTAGCTCTGGTCCTTGCCCGGATCGACGCCGCGATGCAGTTCGGGACCTTCGGCGCCTTCGAGGCGCTGGACATAATGGCCAGTCAGCAGTGCCTCGGCGCCCAGTTCACGCGACAGGCGCAGCAAGTCGGTGAACTTGACCGACTTGTTGCATTCCACGCAAGGCACCGGCGTGCGTCCTTCGGCATAGGCCTGCGCGAAATTGTCGATCACCGCCGCCTTGAAACGGCTTTCCATGTCGATGACATAGTGCGCGATACCCAGCCGCTGTGCGACCTGGCGGGCATCGCGGATATCTGCGCCGGCACAGCACGCGCCGGGACGCGCCGCCGCAGCACCGGAATCATACAGCTGGAGCGTCACGCCCACCACTTCGCAGCCGGCCTCATGTGCCAGCGCGGCGACAACCGAAGAATCGACCCCGCCCGACATGGCAACGGCAACGCGTCGCCCGGCCAGCGGCGCGAGTATCTGCAAAGGAGAAAGCGGGGCGAGCATGATGAGCGCGCCTGTCGCGCCTTCGGCCCCAGGGGTCAAGAGGGTCAGGGTGGATCGGCTTAACTGCGGCGGACAGGCGCCGTGAAACAGCTTGGGGCAAGGCATAACAGAAGGGCGCGGTGGCCATGGCGCAGGATTTGGACGATTTGCCCCCCGTTGGAACCGTCCGCTGGGTGGCACGGCGCAAGGCGGCAATCTGCCGCGCCATTGCGCAAGGGCGGCTCGGCCGGGTCGAAGCCTGCACGCGCTACGGCCTGTCGGACGAGGAATTGTGCCTGTGGGAACATGCCCTTGCCTGCGCCGGCGAACCGGGCCTCAGGGTCACCCGGACTCAAATCTATCGCCCAGTCTTTGAGAAACATGTCGAAAGTGTTGCACAATGACCGCGATTCAGGGCGAAAAAGTCTCGGTCCCTCACTCGGGGCTTTACGTTTGGAACAAATTAATGCTTAACAGGTCTGGGGTCGGACCCGGGCACGTCGTGTCCGGAGCTGGCATTTTGTACCCGGAGATTATTCATATGCGCGTTCTTCTAGTCGAAGACGACCGTGCCATGGCCCGCAGCGTCGAGCGCATGCTCGATGAAGCAGGCTTTGAACACGAAAGTGCCGCCACAGGCGAATTGGCGCTGGAATATGCTCGCACCTATGAGTTCGATGTCATTCTTCTGGACCTCACCCTGCCGGACCTGAGCGGGCATGAAGTGCTGCGCCGCCTGCGCCAGTTGCGCATCAATTCACCAGTGCTCATCCTTTCGGGCGATGCCGAAACCACCAGCAAGATCACCGGGTTCGGCGCTGGCGCCGACGATTACGTCACCAAGCCGTTCGATAAGGACGAATTGCTGGCGCGTCTGCACGCACTGGTCCGCCGCAGCCAGGGCCATGCCCAGTCGCTGATCGTGACCGGGCCGGTCTCGATCGACTTGGCCGCGCGCTCCGTCAGTGTCGATGGCCGCCGTGTCGCGCTCACCGGCAAGGAATATGCCATTCTGGAAATGCTGTCGCTCCGCAAGGGCATGACGCTGACCAAGGAAATGTTCCTGACGCACCTTTATGGTGGCCGTGACGAGCCGGAACTCAAGATCATCGACGTGTTCGTCTGCAAGCTGCGCAAGAAACTGCACCTGGCTGGCGCACCGGCGTCGGGCTGCATCGAAACGGTCTGGGGCCGCGGCTATTCGCTGCGTGACCCGCAGCCGGAAACAGCGTTCGAGGCCGTGGCCTGAACCGAATACCCCCTCCCCATCGGGAAGGGGGTTTTCATGAAGATGGCTGGGTAGGGCGTGCGCGGTTGGCGCGCGGCGCTACAAGCCCCCTGACAATCCCGCGCAAGGATCGCACTTCTTCGCCGGAAAACTGCGGCCGCGTGAACATGTTGATCATCATGCGCTTCGCCGCCGCTGCCCGGCCTTCCTCGGGGCTGTAGTATCCGTGTTCGGCCAGCTTGGCGTCGATGGCGGTGATCAGGTCCTGCAGTTCGTTGTGCAGGGCCGGGCCGGGATGATTGATCACAGTCTCTGCCAGGCCGTCATGGCGCTGGCGCACCCATTCATAGCCCAGCACTGCCACGGATTGCGCGAGGTTCAACGATCCGAAATCGGGGTTGGACGGGATGGTGCAGATGGCATGGCATTGCAACAGATCGGCGCGGACAAGCCCGGTGCGTTCCGGACCAAACACCAGGCCGCCGCCAGCTGGCAAGGCGATGAATTCCTTGACCGCCTGGGTCGGCGTCACCACCCGCCGCGTCATGTCGCGCGTGTCCATCGCGGTGGCCAGCACCAGCGTCAGCCCCTTGCACGCATCTGCCAGGCTGTCATGCACGGTTGCGCCATCAAGCACGATGTCGGCGCCAACGGCTGATGGCCCGGCATCGGCGTTGGGCCAGCCATCGCGCGGCTGCACCAGCCGCAAGTCGGTCAAGCCGAAATTGAGCATGGCGCGCGCCACCGCGCCGATGTTCATGCCCAGTTGCGGCCGCACCAGAATGACGGCAGGCGGCGGCGCATCAATCGATGGCCGCACCAACGGTTCGGGACCAGTCATTCCGGTTCGCGGCTGCCGCGCACCGATGCGTTCAGGCCGCCGACGAATGTCTCGAAATCCTGAGCCTCGCGGAAGTCGCGGTAGACGCTGGCAAAACGGATATAGGCAACCGGATCGAGCGCTTGCAGCCCTTCCATGACCATTTCACCGACGATGCCGACCTCGATCTCGTTTTCTCCGGTCGATTCCAGCCGGCGGACCACGCCATTGACCAGCCGTTCGATGCGTTCGGGTGCGATCGGGCGCTTGCGGCAGGCAATCTCGATCGACCGCGCCAACTTGTCCCGCTCGAACACTTCCTTCTTGCCGGATTTCTTGATGATGGTCAGCTCGCGCAGTTGCACGCGTTCGAATGTCGTGAAGCGCCCCCCGCACGCAGGGCATTGCCTGCGCCGGCGAATGGCGCCGCCATCCTCGGTGGGACGGCTGTCCTTGACCTGCGTGTCATCGTTTCCGCAGAACGGACAGCGCATCAGCGGCCCTTGGTGATGGTGCGCAGATAGCCAAGTCCGCCGCCGATCACAGCGCCTACCACGGTGCCGAAGAACGGCAACACCAGGCCGGCCACCGCGCCGGCACCGGCGCCGATGGCGATATTCTTGCCCAGTTCGGTCGACAATATCTGCTTGCCGGTGTCCTGCGCCTGTTTGGCAGCATCGGCGACCTGCTTGCCAGCATCGCTGGACATCGCCTTGCCCATCAGCTCCTCGGCCTTGGCAAAGCCGGTTTCGGCGACCTCGGCGACCTTGCGGCCGGTGTCGGTTTCCAACAGCTCGCGGCCCTTTTGCACGGCCTCGTCTGCCAGCTTTTCGTACTTGCCCGGCGCTGTTTCGGGGCCGGCTGCTTCGTCCTTGGCGCTTTCGTCCGGCGTCGTCATCGGCCCTACTCCCGGTTCAATTCAGCCGGCGGGATAGATCGGAAAGCGTGCACACAAGGCGCGGAC
>NZ_JANPCD010000174.1:0-10139 GCF_031430775.1 Sandarakinorhabdus sp.
CCCTGTAGCAACTACAGGGTCAAGCATGAAAATCGATCACCGGCTTCAGCCAAGGCTTTCGCGTCGCAGCGAGCACTTGACCCTCTGGCTGCTACAGGGTCTACGACGCCACCGGCATCTTCTCGCATCGGCACGAGGACACAATCGGGAGCACGGCGTGACGTTCGATTTCTTGCCCTGCTTTGCTCGAAACCTCGCCGCTGTTGCTGTGGCAGCAGGGTCGCTTGGCATCTTGCCGGCACAGGCGCAGCAGGCGCCCACCGAGCGGGACGAGGAAGAGATCGTTGTCCAGGCAACGCGCTCGGGCCGCACTGCTGACGACGAGGCAGTCCGCGTCGAGGTGATCGAACGCGAGGAGATCGAGGAGAAGATCCTCATGACTCCCGGCAACATCGCGATGCTGGTCGCCGAAACTCCCGGCGTGCGGGTGCAGGTGACGTCGCCATCGCTGGGGTCGTCGAACATTCGCGTGCAAGGCATGGATGGACGCTATACGCAGTTGCTGGCCGATGGACTGCCGCTTTACGGCGAGCAGGCATCGTCGGCGGGTGTCCTGCAGATTCCGCCGACCGACCTTGGCCAGGTCGAAGTCATCAAGGGTGCGGCTTCGGCACTTTATGGCGCATCCGCGCTTGGCGGCGTCATCAATTTCGTGTCGCGCCGACCCGATGATGCTGCCCAGGCCGAGGCGCTGCTGAACGTGACGAGCCGGGGTGGGCAGGACCTGACTGCCTATGCCGCCCTGCCGGCAGGCAATCTGGCAGGCGCTTCGGCAGGCGATGCCATCGGCATTTCTCTGACCGGCGGGTTCCACCGGCAAGATGCCAACGACCTCGACAGCGACGGCTGGGCCGACATGCCCTTTTATCGGCGCTGGACCCTGCGTCCGCGAGTGTTTGTCGAAGCCGCCGATGGCAGCAAGCTGCTGCTCACGGCAGGTGCCATGACCGAGGAGCGGACAGGCGGCACACTGCCGGGCCGGACCGCACCAGATGGCCGGGCCTTTGTCGAGGCGCTTGATACCACCCGCTTCGACGCAGGCATCGTCGGCGAGACTCCGATCGGCGATGCCTTGACGCTCCATGCGCGCGGTTCGTTGATGCGGCAGACGCACCGCCACCAGTTTGGCGAAATCGTCGAGGACGACCGGCATGAAACCAGCTTTGGCGAGGTGTCTCTGAACGGCAAGGCTGGCGCGCTGGATTGGCTGGCGGGCGTTGCAGTGCAGCACGATGGTTATCATTCGGAGCAGTTCAGCGGGTTTGACTATGATTTTGTGGTGGCGGGCATGTTCGGGCAGGTGGAAGCCGATCTTGCCAAAAACCTGATCTTTTCGGCGAGCGCACGGCTCGATCGCCACAACCAATACGGAACCTTCTTCAGCCCGCGTCTGTCGGCGCTCTACAAGTCAGGCCCATGGACCGTCCGCGCGTCATGGGGGCGCGGGTTCTTCGCGCCGACGCCCTTTGTCGAACAGATCGAAGCAGCCGGCCTGTCGCGTCTCGAACCAAACGACGGGTTGCAGGCCGAGCGCGCGCAAACCGCGTCGATCGACATCGGCTATCGCAGCGGCGGCTTCACTGCGAGCCTGACGCTTTTCGGATCGGACGTGCAGGATGCGGCACAGGTGCAGACGGTTGGAGCCGACCGGGTGCGACTGATCAACGCCGCAGGCCCCACGCGAACCCGCGGTGCCGAGCTGGTGGCTCGCTATCGGTGGGATGCCTTCTCCATCACCGGCAACTATGTGCGGGTCGACGCCAGCGAGACCGACCCGCAGGGCAGCGGCCGGCGCACAGTGCCGCGGGTGCCGCGCGATACCGCCGGGATTGTTGCCATGTGGGAGGAGCAGGGCAAGGGCCGCATCGGGCTGGAGGCCTATTATACGGGTCGGCAAAGCCTTGACGACAATCCGTATCGCGCCGCCAGCAAGCCCTATGTCGAGCTGGGGGCATTGGCCGAGGTCGTGATCGGGAAGTTTCGACTGTTCATCAATGCCGAAAATATCCTCAATGTCCGGCAAACGAAATTCGACCGACTCGTGCGACCTGCTCGCGCCGCCGACGGTCGTTGGACGGTCGATGTCTGGGCACCGACCGAAGGCTTTGTGGTCAACGGGGGCCTACGGTTGATGCTGGGCGGCAGGGAATGACACCGAAGCAAAGTCGATCGGCGAAAAGGTCCTGACCCCAAGTCAGTCGTCTGCGCCCACAAACGGAATTTCGCCCAGTGCCACCGGGTCGAAGGTGATTTCCGAGCGGATGATGCTGTCGGCGCCGGCCATCATTTCGCCGCTCAACAATTGCAGATCGAGGCGTTCGCTGTCGCGCCTGCGGTATTCGGCCTCGATGGCGTCGATGATCGGGTCTGGCGTGCCGAGCAGCGCCAGTGCCTCGCGGCCCAACGTCACGGCGCCGTCGAATGTCTCGCGCACCACGGTTTCGACGCCGGCGCGGCGCAGCGCGATCCAGTGCATGCGATCGAACGCGCGGGCGGCGATGGGCAGGTCGGGCCATTGGCTGCGGATCGGTGCCAGCGTTGCTTCGGCGTCCCACGCGCCGTCCATGGCGAATATCAGCATGCTGGCCTGTTCGATGCCGGCGGTGCGCAACAGGTCGATGCGGCTGCCATCGCCGAAATAGACGGTGTTGCCAAAGCGGCTGGTGGTGTCGATCAGTTCGGCATCAAGGTCGATGGCGGTGATGGCGATGCCGCGCGCCCGCAGCATCTGGCTGACGGCTTGGCCAACGCGCCCGGCGCCGACCAGCACGACGTGCCCGCCCTGAGCCGGCGCAGCCGTTTCCGGCCCGTCGCGGGTGCCGGCGATGCTGGCGCGTTCGAGCAGGCTCGACGCAGCGCGGAACAGCAGCGGGGTCAGCGCCATCGATACGGTGACGACCGCACCGAACAATTGCGCTGCTTCATGGCTGATGAGCAGGCCGCGTTCGGCCTCGGCAAACAGCACGAAGCCAAACTCGCCGCCTTGCGCCAGCAGTACGCCCATCTTGAGCGCCGGGCGCCAGCCGCCGTAAAAGCCGCGTGCCAGCGCCGCAATCACCAGCGTCTTGATCGCCATGATGCCGATGACCAGCGCCACCATCAATTGCCATTGCTGGGCGATGACGGTGAAATCCAGGCTCATGCCGATGGCGACGAAGAACAGCCCGAGCAGCAAGCCCCGGAACGGCTCGATGTCGGTTTCCAGCGCATGGCGATAGGGCGATTCTGCGAGCATGACGCCGGCGACGAACGCGCCCAGCGCCATCGAAAGCCCCAATGACGCCATCAGCAGCGCACTGCCCAGCACCGACAGCAACGCGGCAGCGACGAACGCTTCACGCGCACCAAGCGCGCCGATGACGCGGAACACTTGCGGCAGCACCCAGCGGCCGATGGCGAGCAGAAACGCCAGCGCTGCCACCGTCAGCAGCGCCGTCTGCCAGCCGGGCAAAGCATCGGGGTTGGGCGCGCGTGACAGGGCCGCAACGATGGTCAGCAGCGGCACGATGGCCAGATCCTGGAACAGCAGCATGGCAAAGCTGCGTTCGCCGAATGCCGTGCCGGCGATATGGCGTTCATTGAGCAATTGCATGACCAGCGCCGTTGATGACAGGCCCAGCGGCAGGCCGACGACCAGCGCCGCTTGCCAGGTCAGGCCAGTCAGCGCCAGCATCAGCCCCGTGAGCGCCACGCCGCACAGCAGCACCTGCGCCGCGCCCAGCCCGAAGATATCCCGGCGCAGCGCCCAGAGCCGCGATGGCTGTAACTCCAGCCCGATGACGAACAGCAGCAGAACGATGCCGAATTCGGCAAAATGCAGCACTTCATCGGCGTTGCCGACCAGCCCGAGCAATGACGGCCCGATCAGGATGCCCGCCGCCAGATAACCGAGCACGGCGCCGAGACGAAAGCGGATGAACAGCGGCACCAGCACGACGGCGGCGGTCAGATAGGCGACCGCTTCGGGCAGATAGGCGGGCAGTGCGGCGGGCAGGCTCATGGTGCCAGCGTCAGTGGGCGTTGATCGCTGGAGAGGCAATGGCGGCCTCGACCGCTGCGGCATGGGCTGCGTCGAACGCCAGCAGGATGGAGCCGTGGCGGGCGCGGTGCGGGCGGGCAGGGGCGAATATCTCAAGGCCTGGCCAGTCAGGCGGTGTATCGTCCGTGCCGGCCAGCCAGTCGGCCAGCGCGGCGCGTGCGATACCCAGGTCGGACGCGGTCTTGCCGGTGATGGTATCGGCCACAAGCGTGGTGGCGGATTGCCCCAAGGCGCAGGCCCGCACCTGCCAGCCATGCGCCGCGACGCGCCCTTCGGCGTCCAGCGTGATATCGGCGGTGACCTTGCTGCCGCACACCGGCGAGACGCGCATCACGCTCGCTTGCGGCGCGGCCAGTCGTTCAAGGCCGGCGCTGGCTGCCGCCAGCGCCAATATGCGTGTGTTGTAGAGCGCCTCTGACATGCAGCCGATATAGGCGATGCTGGCGGCTTTGGCCAATGGCGCCGCGATCAGAAGCGGCGATCAGCCTCGGCGCCAGCTTGTGCCGCCCGGCCGGTCCTCGACGATGATGCCATGCGCCGCGAGTGCATCGCGGATGCGGTCGCTCTCTGCGAAGTCCTTGGCGGCGCGTGCCGCGATACGGGCAGCGACCAGTGCGTCGATTTCGCGAAGGCCCAGCCCTGCAGCCGCCGGTGCCTGGTCTTCGCCCTGGAACCAGTCGGCGGATGCGGTGCCCAATAGCCCCAAAAGGTTGCCCGCCTTGAGCAAGGCATCGCGGTTCCGGTCCTTGGCGTAGCCGCCCATGACGGCAATGGCCGCCGGCGTGTTCAGATCGTCGGACAGCGCCTCGACAAAGGCGCTGATATCGGCGCTCTCGTCCCACGCGCCATCACCGGCGGTCCGGTACCAGCGGTTGAGGACATTGCGGGTCTGGCGCAGCACCTCGTCGGTCCATTCCAGCGGCTGGCGATAATGCGCGCTCAGTAGCGCCAGCCGCAGCACTTCGCCGTGCCAGCCCTGCGCTAGCAAGTCAGGGACATTCACGACATTGCCCAGCGATTTCGACATCTTGTCGGCGCCGCCCATGTTCAGGAAACCGTTGTGCATCCAGATGTTGGCCAGCGGTGCGCCGTCATGCGCGCAGGCGCTTTGCGCGCATTCATTCTCGTGGTGCGGAAAGCTCAGGTCGATGCCGCCGCCGTGAATGTCGATGGTGGTGCCCAGCGCCTCCGCAATCATCGCGGAGCATTCTATGTGCCAGCCAGGACGCCCACGGCCCCATGGACTGTCCCAGCCGGCCTGTTCGGGGCTGGAGGGCTTCCAGAGCACGAAATCCATCGGGCCGCGTTTGTAGGGCGCAACCTCGACCCGTGCGCCGGCGATCATTTCGTCCAATGGCCGCCGCGACAGGGCGCCATAGCCGGCATGGCTGGGCACGTCGAACAGCACATGGTCGCCCTCGGCATAGGCATGACCCTTGGCGATCAGCGCCGCGATCATGGCGATCATGGCCGGAATGCTGGTGGTGGCGTGCGGCGCGAGATCCGGCGCCATCACGCCCAGCGCGGCGGCGTCGGCGAGATAAAAGTCCTCGAAGCGCCGGGTGATGACGTCGATGGCAACGCCTTCGGCGCGGGCCTGGTCCATGATCTTGTCATCGATGTCGGTGATGTTGCGGGCATAGACGACGTTGCCAGCGCCATAGCTGTGACGCAGCAGCCGCTGCAGCACGTCGAACACCACGGCGGGGCGGAAATTGCCGATATGGGCGCGGCCATAAACGGTGGGGCCGCAGACATACAGCGTCACGCGTTCGGGGTTGATTGGCGCCAGAATGTCTTTCTGGCGGGTCATGGTGTTGTAGAGGCGAATGGTCATATCGGTGTCGCGGGCGATTTTTCTTCGGCCTCGTCCAGCAATTGGTCGAGCGCGCCGCGCTGCCGCCGGTCATAGCCGCTTTGCCCGCCATTCTCGCTGCTGCCATTTTCCGGCAAGCCCGGCCCGGTCAGGCCGGCGTGCGGGTCGGCGCCTTGTCCGCTGCGACCGGTGCGGCGCTGGTCCTCGACGAAATTCACCATGGCGCGCGATACCATGGCCAGCGCCGGCGCGGTGCGCGATTTTGCCAGCCATTCCGGTGGTTTGCCGCCATTGATGAGATCAAGCCCCAGCCCGATGAGCAGTAGCCCCAAGGCGGCGGCCAGCACGCCCTTGGTGGCGCCAAAGCCCAGGCCCAAGATGCGGTCGAACGGGCCGATCAGCGTGGATTGCTTGCTGCTGTCGCTCAATTGCCCGCCGATCAGGCGCACCGCGACAAAGGCGATGAGGAACGGCCCGAGCACCGACAGGACAGCACCGCCGGATTCGGAGCCGGCGATCCTGATGGCCATCGGCTCGGCCGCGCCATGGAAGAAGCGGACCGCGGCAATTCCGGCAATCCAGGCACCAAGGCTGGTGATCTCGCCCAGAAAACCCCGGGTCACGCCGCGAAAGGCACCGATCCCGATGACCAGCAGGACAATGATGTCAAAGGCAGTGAATTCGTTCATACCTCTTGCGCCATAGCTGACATTGCGAGCCTGTCACAGGGGGCGAAGCGAAATTTGGGCGCGGCGCGAAATTTGCGGTTCAATCTTTTTCGGGCGCCAGATATTCGACCAGCGCATTCAGGCTGGCGAAGCCGTTGATCTTGAGGCCGCCGCCGGTCGTGCCCTTGGGCACCATTGCGCGGCCAAAGCCCAGTTTCGCTGCCTCCTTGAGCCGCAATGACGCCAGCCCGGCAGCGCGCAGCTCGCCCGACAGCGCCACTTCGCCGAACGCCACCGCATCGGATGGCAGCGGCCGGTCTGTCAGCGCCGACACCAGCGCCGCCGCCACTGCCAGATCGGCGGCCGGATCCTGCACCCTCAGGCCGCCGGCGACATTGAGATACACCTCGTGATTGCCGAACCCCAGCCCGCAGCGTGCCTCAAGCACCGCCAGCAGCATCGACAGTCGCCCGGAATCCCAGCCCACCACTGCGCGGCGCGGCGTCGCGCCCGATGGCACGCGCACCACCAGCGCCTGGATTTCGCACAAGACCGGCCGTGTGCCCTCAAGGGCCGGGAACACCACGGCGCCGGTGACGGATGCGCCGCCGGCCCGGTCGGTCAGGAACAGCGACGACGGGTTGGCCACTTCCTCAAGCCCTTCGGCGCCCATCGCGAACACGCCGATTTCATCGGTGCCGCCAAAGCGGTTCTTGACGGCGCGCAGGATGCGATACTGATGGCTGCGTTCCCCTTCGAAATACAGCACGGTATCGACCATGTGTTCGAGCACGCGCGGCCCGGCCAGTTGCCCGTCCTTGGTGACATGGCCGACCAGGATGAGCGCGGCGCCGCTGGTTTTGGCATAGCGGATCAGCTCCTGCGCGCTGGCCCGCACCTGCGAAACCGTGCCGGGCGCGCCTTCGAGTGTGTCGCTGTGCATGGTCTGGATGGAATCGATGACCAGCATTGCCGGCGTCGGCGCGCCGCCAAGCGTGGTCAGGATATCGCGCACCGATGTTTCGGACGCCAGCGCCACGTCTGCCTTTGCCAGCCCCAGCCGGCGGGCGCGCAGCCGCACCTGGTCCGATGCTTCCTCGCCAGAGATATAGGTGACGCGCTGGCCTGACCGCGCCATGCGGCCCGCCGCCTGCAACAGCAATGTCGATTTGCCGATGCCCGGATCGCCGCCGATCAGCGTGACGGAGCCGGGTACCAGCCCGCCGCCCAGCGCCCGGTCAAGCTCGGCGATGCTGGTCGAAAGACGCGGCGGCAGCACGACATCGTCGGCAAGGCTGGCCATGGCAAAGGTGCGCCCGCCGCTGACCAGCGAATGCTTGGCGGAAAACGTCGTTGCCGCCGGCGCGGCCTCGGCCTGGATGGTGTTCCATTCCTTGCAATCGGCGCACTGGCCCTGCCAGCGGCTGGAGACAGCGCCGCAAGCCTGGCAGACATAGCGTGTGACGGATTTGGCCATGCAGTCTCCAGATGGGAACAAGTCAGGAACATAGGCGGTGGCCGCCAGCGCCGCAAGCCGGATTTCGGTTGACCGTTCAAGGCTGGCGGCCTGATACTCGGCTGACGGACAAGGGGAAAAACACGATGTCGTTGCGGCGATTGGGGCTGGCACTGGGCCTGGCATTGGGCCTGGGGATTTCCACGGTTGCGGCAGCGCCGGCGATTGGCGCACCGCTGCAGGGCGACGTGGCCCGGTACCGGGCCGCCAATGAACAGGCGATTGCCCGGCAATTGGCCGACATGATCGCAATCGAAAGCGTTGCCGCCAACCCGGCGGGCCTGCGCAAGCAGGCCGATATGCTAATGGCGGCGCTGGGTGCGCGCGGCTTTGCGGCGCGGCTGCTGAACGGCAAGGGCGGGCCGCCGTTGGTGTATGGCGAGCTGAAAACGCCCGGCGCAAAACGCACCGTGGTGTTTTATGCGCATTATGACGGCCAGCCGGTGGAGCCGGCGCAGTGGACGAGCCCGCCGTTCGTGCCGGTCATGCGCAGCGTGAACGGCGCGCCGGTCGAATGGCAGGCGGGGGCGCAGAAACTCGATCCGGAATGGCGGCTGTTCGGCCGCGCCGCCAGCGACGACAAGGCGGCGATAGCGGCGTTCTTGACGGCCTTTGATGCCATCAAGGCCAGCCGCCGCCGCCCGTCGGTGAACATCAAGGTGGTGTGGGAAGGCGAGGAGGAAGCCGGATCGCCGCATCTGAACGACGTGCTGATCGCCAACAAGGCGCTGCTGGCCGGCGACCTGTGGCTGATCGGTGATGGCCCCGTGCACCAGTCACGGCGGCCGCTGATCAGCTTTGGTGCGCGCGGCGTCACGGCGGTGGAAATGATCGTCTTTGGCCCGGCGCGGGCGCTGCATTCCGGGCATTATGGCAATTGGGCGCCCAATCCCGCCGTTATGGCGGCGGGTCTGGTGGCGGCCATGCGTGATGACGATGGCAACATCCTGATTCCGGGTTTCAGCGACGATGTGCGGGCCGTCACCGCCGCCGAGGCCGCCGCCATCGCCGCGCTGCCGCCGGTCGAGGCCGATCTGAAACGCGACCTGGCACTGGGTCGCAGCGAGGGCAGCGAGGGCCTGACCGCCAGCACCATGCGCCCGGCGCTCAATGTCCGGGGCATCAGCACCGGCAATACGGGGGCCAGCGCCGCCAACGCAATTGCCGCGCAGGCGCGGATTTCCATCGATTTCCGGCTGGTGCCGGGCCAGACGCCGGACGGCGTGCGCCGCAAGGTCGAGGCGTTTCTGACGGGCCGGGGCTGGACCATCACCGATGCGGCGCCCGATCTGGCGGCGCGCGCCGCGCACCCGCGCCTGATCCGGCTGGATTGGGAAGGCGGCTATCCGGCGCTGAGGGCCGACATGACGACGCCGGCGGCGCGCGCCGTGATCGCGGCGGCCAGCGCGGCGGCGGGGCAGCCGGTGGCGGTGCTGCCGATGATGGGCGGCAGCGTGCCGATATATATGTTCGAACAGGTGTTCGGCGTGCCGATCATCGGGCTGCCGATTGCCAATCACGACAACAACCAGCACGCCGCCAATGAAAATCTGCGGCTGCAAAATCTGTGGGATGGGATCGACGCCTATGCCGCGATGATTGGGGGGCTGGATTGGTGACGGGCAGGGTTCTGATCTGGATCGGATAGCGGGGCGACATGCGGACCAAGGAATTGCGGCTGGCCCTGGTCTGCTTTGGCGGCGTCAGCCTGGCTGTCTACATGCACGGCGTCACCAAGGAGGTGTGGAAGCTCAATCGCGCGTCCATGCGGCGTCATACGCTGGAAGACGCAACATTTTCAGGGGTGCCCGCCGGCACCGACCTGCCGCCGGCCAATGACAGCGAGGTGGTGTATGGTGCGCTGCTGGAGGCGCTGCCGGGGCTGGATCTGCGCGTTGTCACCGACATCGTTGCCGGCGCATCGGCGGGCGGAATCAATGGCATATTGCTCGCCAAGGCGCTGGTGGAGGGCCATGACCTTGATGCCATTGCCGAGCTTTGGCTGGGCGGCGCCGACAGCGACCGGCTGCTCGATCCGGTAGCGGCGTCGCGCACCTGGTCCAAGCTATGGGCGATCCCGCTGGTGTGGTGGGTGCGCAG
>NZ_JANPCD010000175.1:0-34825 GCF_031430775.1 Sandarakinorhabdus sp.
CACCAGCGTCTCGCCGGGCTTGGGTTGGCCGATGTCCAGCAAACCGAAATAGGCGGTGGGGCCGACCAGCGCCAGCGTGCCATAAGTTGCGGCCAGCGACAGGCCCGGCAACTGCGGCAGCGGCCCCATAAAGGCACCGTCGGACACGATGATATCGGCCCATTCACCAAGCCCGGCCATCAGGTCGCCAACATTCACCCCGGGCTTCTTGCTGGCGATGACGCGGCCGCACACACCAGCCCGCATCGGTGCGCCGATGGCAACGGGGGGCATGTACTGCTCCATGTCGCTCATCCAGATGCGGTTAGTGGGGTCGAGGCTGATGTAGATGACGCCAAGCGCAAATTGGCCATCCGCCAGATCGGGCAGGGTTTCGCGGCTCAGCACCAGGTCGCCATCGGCGATATCGCCCACCGGGCGCCGCGCCAGTTTCCAGACACTGCGTTCCATCACGTCACATCTCCTGCAATCATGCGTTCAAGAAAATCGTCGATTGCGGCCCGTGCGGCCGGCTCGTCCAAAGCCGGCGCATGGCCCACATCCGGCACAACGGCAGCAACAAGGCCGGGCACCCGCCGGACAAGTTCGGCCTGCGCCGCGCTTGAAAACACATCCGACAGCTCGGCCCTCAGCGACAGCACCGGTACGCCGGACAAGCTATCAAGCGCCGCCCACAGGTCGGATCCGGCATCGCTATGCGGCAGGCGCAGCGGTTCGGCAATGCGCGGATCATAATCGAGGATGATCTTGCCCTGCGGCGACAGACGGCACAGCCGCTTGGCAAAGCCCAGCCAGTCCGCCAGTTGCCAATGCGGGTAGATGTTGCCGTTGCGCTGCGCCAAATCGCGCGCCGCATGAATCCAGGTGGGCCAGTTGCCGCCGCGCCCGACATTGCTGCGCAGCCGCGCCAGGCCTGCCGGCAGGCTTTCGGGACCGATATCATTCAGGATCACGCCGGCCATTGCGGCGCGGTGCGCCGTGGTCATCTGCAACGCCAATTGGCCGCCCAGCGAACTGCCCAGCACAACGAACCGGTCGATGCCGGCCTCGGCGAGGATTCGCGACAGGTCGCGCAGATAGATCAGCGACACATAGGTCAGCGGGTCGCGCGCCCAGCCCGATTCGCCTCGGCCGCGAATGTCCACGGCCACGACCCGCCAACGACCGTCCATCCAATCGCCAAGGGCAGCAAAATCTCGCGCCGTCCGGGTCATGCCGGGCAAGCACAGCAACACTGGCCGATTGGCAGGCACACCGGGCGCCGCAGCACGCTCTCGCCAGTGCAGGCGCAGCGAATCGTCCGACCAGGCCCAGCCGTCGCTCCATTCGCCGCTTTGCTGGTTGGCCGCACTGGCCATGATTGCCCCTTTTCCGGTCGTTTTTTGACTCTGACTCAGTTGTTGCCCTATAAGCCACGCTTCCGGGGGGAATAAAGGAAGAATCTCAAAAGTGGCCACGCGCGCTATTGATTCACGCAACGCTGCCGCCGCGGCGCGCACGACGGCCCGTACCGATGGCCGCGGCGATGTCCGTGCACGCCGGTATGACCCCGCCGAAACCAAGAACCGCGTGTTGTCGGCCGCTTATATGCTGTTTTCGACCAAGGGCTTTGCCAGCACCGGCACCGCCGACATCGCCCGCGCCGCCGATGTATCGGAAGGCTCGATCTTCTATCACTTCGGCTCGAAAAAGGCCTTGCTCGTCGAACTCGGTCGCCGCCACGGCGAACTGATGATCGAAGCGATGGAAGCCGGCTATGCGCTGGAGGATCTGGAACCGGGCATCATCATTCCGCGCGTCCTGCAATTCTGCCGCGAAAACCTGATGTGGGAAGGCATGGGCGGCACCGCCGACATGCCCTGCGGTGGACCCGGCCCCAAGGCGGCGCTGCAAGGCAACGCCGATGCCGAGCCATTCTACCACGCTGCAAAGACGGTAACGACCAACTGGATCGCCATGCAGATGACCGCCGCCATGGCCAAGCGCGGCATCACCGGTGTTGCCATCGACCTTGCAGCAAGCTTCACGCATCACGTCGTCGGCGACGCCATCGACCTGTGGCTGACCGCCTGCACCCCCGCAGAAGCCGACCGTGTCGAGCGTGAAACGGTGCGGTTCGTGCGCGCCGCTTGCAACTATCCCACGGATTGACCAATTGGCGGCATGACCGCCTTTCAGCCAGAAACCGCTATCCTTACCCTTGGCGATGCGTTTTTCGATCCGGTGCAGCCGGCGGATTTCCCTGACACCATCCTGCGGTTCCGCAATGACCGCGCCGCCGCACAGGTCGGCCTGGGCCATCTGAACGACGCGGAATGGACCGCGCATTTCGGCCGGTTCGCGCCCCTGCCCGGCAGCCTGCCACAACCGCTGGCCATGCGGTATCACGGCCATCAATTCCGCAGCTACAACCCCGATCTGGGCGATGGCCGTGGGTTTCTGTTTGCCCAGATGCGCGATGACCATGGCCGGCTGATGGACCTTGGCACCAAGGGCTCGGGCCAGACCCCGTGGAGCCGGATGGGCGATGGCCGGTTGACGCTCAAGGGCGCGGTGCGGGAAATCCTTGCCACCGAAATGCTCGAAGCGCTGGGCCTCGATACCTCGCGGACCTTTTCCGTCATCGAAACCGGCGAGAAACTGTACCGGAACGACGAGCCATCGCCGACCCGTTCGGCGGTCATGGTGCGATTGAACCACAGTCACATCCGGTATGGCACCTTTCAGCGGCAGGCCTATCTCAAGGACGAAGCCGCCATGGCACGGCTGTGCGATTATGTGCTGGCAAACCTTGCCCCCCAAGCCAGCGGCCCTACCCCGGCGGCAGCGGTTCTGGACCATGCGGTGCACACCGGCGCCCGGCTGGCGGCACAATTCATGGCGGCGGGCTTTGTCCATGGCGTCCTCAATACCGACAACATCAACATCACCGGCGAAAGTTTCGATTATGGCCCCTGGCGGTTCGTGCCGGCCTGGGATTCGGGTTTCACCGCCGCCTATTTCGACCATGGCGGGCTTTACAGTTTCGGGCGCCAGGCCGAGGCGCTGCAATGGAATCTCTATCAACTGGCCGGCGCGCTGCGGTTGATCGCGCCGCTGGATGACCTGCGCGGCAGCCTTGAGGCGTTTCCGCAGGCTTATGGCGCGGCGCTGGCCGATGCGATGCTGGGCCGGCTGGGTGTTGCCCGGCGCGATCCGCAGGCCGATACCGCGCTGGTGCAGACCATGGAAAAGGCGCTGGTCGCAACACAGATGTCGCCCGACCGCTTTTTCTTCGACTGGCGCGGCGGCGTTTTGCGCGGGACTTCGGCGGTGGATTACACCGCCGAAGCGTTCGCGCCATTCATCGCCGCTGTGGTCCCGTATGCCGGCACGGCGCCTACCCACCCTTATTGGTGCGACGCCGAACCTTGCACCATGCTGATCGACGAGGTCGAGGCGTTGTGGGCACCGATTGCGGCGGATGACGACTGGGCGCCGCTACATGCCAAAATCGCCGCCATCCGGCGCATGGCGGAAGCGCATAAAGCCTAGCGTGCCAGCATCGGTCCCAGCGGGCGGCCGCCAAAGATATGGACGTGCAGATGCGGCACCTCCTGATGGGCGTCCTCGCCGGCATTGGCGAGCAGGCGATAGCCGGGTTCCTCCAGCCCCATTTCCCGCGCCACGGTGCCGACAGCCCGGATAAACCCGGCGATTTCCGCATCGCTCGCCAGCGCCGAAAAATCCGCCCATGACCGATAACGCCCGCGCGGAATCACCAGCACATGCATCGGCGCCTGCGGGTTGATATCGTGGAACGCCAGCGCATGATCATCGGCGAACACCTGCCGGCACGGGATCTCGCCGCGCAGGATGCGGGCGAAGATATTGGCGTCGTCATAATCGCCAAGGGCGGCAACGGGCATGGGGCAGGCCTTTCATCGGAAGTAGACGAAGTTAACGGTTTCGTGAGTAAATGAAAAATCGCGTCTTTTTATTTCAATGACTTGAATGTCGGCACAGGCGGTTGAACGGCAGGGTCAAAACGATGGAATCATGCCGCAGCATAGTGCACGCACCGGCTGTAGGACACCCCCGGGGCACCACCGGAGAACCTGCACCCCGCAAGACCGGACAGCGGCGCTTGACCGGCCCGATGCTTGGGATTAGGGCAGAAACGTCGCGCCCGTCCTGGTGTGCGCCCCGCTGAACTCGCGCCGAACCGGCGTTTTCGCATTGCCCGCGTCCTTCGGGCCTCAGCCTAGCAAAGTCCCACCCATGCATCTCCATGACCTGAAAAAGACCCCGCCCGCCGAACTCGTTGCCATGGCCGAGGAACTGGGCGTCGAAAACGCGTCGACGCTGCGCAAGCAGGACATCATCTTCGGCATCCTCAAGGCGGCTGCCGAGGCCGGCGATGAAGTGATGGGCAGCGGCACCATCGAAGTGCTGCCCGACGGTTTCGGCTTCCTGCGGTCGGCGCAGTCCAATTATCTGGCCGGGCCGGACGATATCTATGTGGCGCCGATGCAGGTGCGCCGTTTTGGCCTGCGCACCGGCGACACCATCGAAGGCGAAATTCGCGGACCAAAGGACGGCGAGCGGTATTTCAGCCTCAACCGCGTCACGCTCATCAATTTCGACGAGCCCGAAGCCGTGCGCCACCGCGTCAATTTCGACAATCTGACGCCGCTGTATCCGGACGAAAAGCTCAACCTCGACAGCAATGACCCGACGATCAAGGACAAGACCGGCCGCGTCATCGATGTCGTCGCGCCGTTGGGCAAGGGCCAGCGCTGCCTGATCGTGGCGCCGCCGCGCGGCGGCCAGACCAACATGATGCAGAACATCGCCCGCGCGATTTCGGCCAACCACCCCGAATGCTATCTGATCGTGCTGCTCATCGACGAGCGGCCCGAGGAAGTCACCGACATGCAGCGCACCGTCAAGGGCGAGGTCATCTCATCGACCTTTGACGAGCCGGCGACGCGGCACGTGCTGGTGGCCGAAATGGTCATCGAAAAGGCCAAGCGGCTGGTGGAGCACAAGCGCGATGTCATCATCCTGCTCGACAACATCACCCGTCTGGGCCGCGCCTACAACACCGTGGTCCCGTCATCGGGCAAGGTGCTGACCGGCGGTGTCGATGCCAATGCCCTGCAGCGCCCGAAGCGGTTTTTCGGCGCGGCGCGCAACATCGAGGAAGGCGGCAGCCTGACCATCATCTCGACGGCGCTGATCGATACCGGCAGCCGGATGGACGAAGTGATTTTCGAAGAATTCAAGGGCACCGGCAACAGCGAAATCGTGCTGGACCGCAAGATCGCCGACAAGCGCGTGTTCCCGGCCATCGACATCGGCAAGTCCGGCACCCGCAAGGAAGAACTGCTGGTAGACAAGACGACGCTGGCCAAGATGTGGGTGCTGCGCCGCATTCTCATGCAGATGGGCACCGTCGATGCGGTGGAATTCCTGCTCGACAAGATGAAGGACAGCGTGACCAACAAGGACTTCTTCGACGCGATGAACAACTAGGCGCCAGGGCCTAGGCGCCGGCGTCCCATGCGACAGTCTTTCGGGACCGGTCGATCCTGAGCGTCAGGTCGCCGGCCCCGTGCCTGAGGGTGTAGGTGACGGCGCCGGTCGCGGGGTTTTGCCAATCCGCGCTGGTCATCGGCTTGCCGTCCGGCCCGGCCCAGTCGCCGGTATCCGGGAAGCGGCTGGACAGGCAGCTTCGTGCGAGACGCTGGCGGGCCAAGCTTGCGACATGACTTTCCAGTTCGCGATCCCGGCGCGCCCAGTCGATCCAGCTGACGGGGTTGTCCTGTGCATAGGCGTTGTTGTTGCCGTGCTGCGTGCGGCCGAATTCGTCACCGGCCGTGAGCATGATCGTACCCGTCGATGCGAACAGCGTGGCCAGAAGCGCGCGCAGGTCGGCGCTGCGGCGGGCGGCCAGTGCGGGGTCAAGGTCGGGGCCGTTACCTTCGCTGCCGCAATTCCATGACGGTTCGTCGCCGTGGCCGTCGCGATTATCCTCGCCATTGGCGTGGTTGTGCTTGCGGGCATAGGCAACAGTGTCGGCCAGCGTGAAGCCGTCATGTGCGGCAAGGAAGTTCACACTGCGGCATTCGCCATTGAAAACATCGGATGAGCCGGCGATTCGCGTCACAAGATCGGCGATACCGCCGTCACCGCGCCAGAAACGGCGGACATCGTCACGAAAGCGGTCGTTCCATTCGAGCCAATCGGCGGGGAAATTGCCCAGTTGATAGCCGCCGGGGCCGATGTCCCATGGTTCGGCGATCATGATCCGATCTGACAGCAGCGGATCGGCGGCGATTTCGGCAAACATGGGCGCATCGGCAGCAAAGCCGGGGCCGCGCGCCATAATCGGCGCCAGATCGAAGCGAAAGCCATCGACGCCGCATTGCGACACAAAATGGCGCAGGCTGGCCAACGTCAGTGCACGCACCGCCGGGTTGGCAAAATCCAGCGTGTTGCCGCAGCCCGTGTCGTTGATCAGGCTGCCATCGGGGGCATGGGCATAGGCGGCATTGTCGAGCCCGCGCAGCGACAGCACCCCGCCGTGAATATCGCTTTCGCCGCTATGGTTGAAAACAAGATCGAGGATGACACCGATACCGGCCGCGTGCAGTGCGGCGACGGTCTGGCGCAATTCGACCACCCCGCCAGGGCAAAGCCCGGGATCGAGCGCCATCAGCGCCACCGGATTGTAACCCCAGGCGTTGTGCAGCCCCAGTGGACCCAGATGGCGCTCGTCGATCCAGGCGGTGATCGGCATCAATTCGATGGCCGACACATGCAGGTTTTTCAGATGCGCCATGATGACCGGCTCGGCCAACGCCGCGATGGTGCCGCGCAGCGCCGGCGGCACATCAGGGTGCAGCATGGTAAAACCGCGCACGTTGATTTCGTAGATCAAGCCGCCGCGATCAAGCAGCGGCGGGCGCGGCAAGGGGGCAGGCAGGTCAGGGCCAGGCACCAGCGCCCATGGCACGAAATGGGCGGTGTCGAGACCGAACACTGCCAGCGCGGGATCCTGGACAAAGCGCCGATCAAGCGTGACGGCATAGGGATCGACCAGCAGTTTGGCCGGATCGAACCACAGGCCCCTGGCAGGCGCCCATTCGCCATCGGCACGGTAGCCATAGGCGGCGCCGGGGCGTTCCATGGGCAGCACGCAGGTCCAGTCATTGCCGCTGCGCTGCATCGCGATGCGCTGTTCGCCGCCGGCACCCGGCAGGCACAGCCAGAGCGCCGACGCCTCTGGCGACCGCACCCGAAAGCTGGTGACGCCGCCCACGCAACGGGCGCCGTAGGGCAGCGTCACGTCACGACATCTGGCGCGGCGCGGCCGGTGTATGCGGCGATCTGCGCGATATCCTGCGCCGCCGCGACAATCGGCGCCAGCATCAGCGCTGTATCGGCGCCGATCATGCCGTCTGCCGGTTCATAGCGCTCGAGATAAACGCGCAAGGTGGCGCCGCTGGTGCCGGTGCCCGACAAGCGGAACACGACGCGCGAGCCGCCTTCGAACAACACGCGCAGGCCCTGATTGGCGCTGACCGACGCATCGACCGGATCGGTATAGGAAAAGCTGTCTGCGCGGGCCACCATCAGCGGTCCGAACCGGCTGCCCGGCAGGGTCGGCAATCGCGCCGTCAGCGCCGCGACCAGCGCGTTGGCACGGCCGGTATCGATGGCCTCGTAATCATGGCGGGCATAGTAGTTGCGCCCGAACCGCGCCCAATGATCGCGCGCCAGGGCATCAACGCCGATCCGCCGCACGACAAGGATGTTGAGCCACAGCAGCACCGCCCATAGCCCGTCCTTTTCGCGGATATGGTCGGACCCGGTGCCGGCGCTTTCCTCGCCGCAAATCGTGGCAAGGCCGGCATCGAGCAAGGTTCCGAAAAACTTCCACCCGGTGGGGGTTTCATGGGCGGCAATGCCCAGCGCCGCCGCCACCCGGTCCGCCGCCGCGCTGGTCGGCATAGACCGCGCAATGCCTTTCAGCCCCGCCGCATAACCGGGCGCCAATTGCGCATTGGCCGCCAGAATCGCCAGCGAATCCGACGGCGTGATGAAACGCCCGCGCCCGATGATCAGGTTGCGGTCGCCGTCGCCGTCCGACGCCGCGCCGAAATCAGGCGCATCCGGCGCCATCATCAGGTCATGCAGCGCCGCTGCATGGACAAGGTTGGGATCGGGGTGATGACCGCCGAAATTCTCCAAAGGCACACCATTGTGTACCGTCCCCGCCGCGAAGCCGAGCCGCCGTTCAAGGATTTCGGTGGCATAAGGCCCGGTCACTGCGTGCATCGCATCAAAGGCCATGGTGAAGCCGCCAGCCACCGCCGCACGGATTGCGGGGAAATCGAACAGGCTTTCCATCAATTCGGCATAGTCTGCGACCGGGTCGATGACATCGACTGTCATGCCCGACACCATCAAGCTGCCGATGGCGTCCAGATCGATGTCCGGCGTGCCGACCGTCAGCCAGCGGGCGATTGTCTGCGTGCGCGCGTAAATGGCATCCGTGATCGCTTCGGGCGCGGGGCCGCCATTGGCGATGTTATATTTGATGCCGAAATCCTCGTCCGGTCCGCCGGGATTATGGCTTGCCGACAGGATGAGGCCGCCGCTGGCGCCATATTTGCGGATGACATGGCTGGCGGCCGGCGTGGACAGGATGCCGCCGCACCCGACGATGACACGGGCATAGCCGTTTGCCGCCGCCATGCGGATGGCCTGCTGGATGACGGTGCGGTTGTGGAAGCGGCCATCGCCGCCCAGCACCAGTGCCGCGCCATCGCTGCGCTGGACGACATCGAACACCGACTGGACGAAGTTTTCGGCATAGTTCGCCTGCTGGAACACCCGCACTTTCTTGCGCAGGCCCGAAGTGCCGGGCGCCTGCCCCGCAAACGGCGTGGTGGCGATGGACTGGATCATGGGGTGCCCCCGGCAAGTTGCTGGTAGATCGCGGCATATTCCGCGCCGCTGCGATCCCAGGAAAAATCTGCGGCCATGCCGTTGCCTTGCGTTCGCCGCCATTGGCCGGGCTGCCGATACAGGGCGATGGTGCGGGTGATCGCCGATGCCAGGCCGTGATAATGGGCGCCGTCGAACTGGATGCCGGTGGCGACCCCGGCACCCAGCGCGGCGGGGTTGGCATCGATGACGGTGTCCGACAAACCGCCGGTGCGGGTCACGACCGGCACGCAGCCATAGGCCAACGCGTAAAGCTGCGTCAGGCCACAGGGTTCGAACCGGCTGGGCACCAGGATCGCATCGCCGCCGCCCTGCATCCGGTGCGACAGCGCTTCGTCGTAGCCGATATGCACGCCGACCTTGCCCGGATGGCGCGCGGCGCCGGCCTGCAAGCCCGCCACGATGTCGGGGTCGCCCGACCCCAGGATCGCCAGCCGCCCGCCATTGCCGACCAGATGGTCCAGCACTTCGCAAATCAGATCGGCGCCCTTTTGCCATGTCAGGCGGCTGATCATGATGAAGAGCGGGCCATCATCCTGTTCAAGGCCGAAATGCTGTTCAAGGGCGCGCTTGTTGGCCTTGCGCTTGCCAAGGCTGCGCGGGCCATAGCCGGCTGCCAACGCCGGATCGGTCTGCGGGTTCCATTCAGCCTTGTCGATGCCATTGACGATGCCGCGCACATGGTCGCCGCGCAGGGCGATCAGGCCTTCGAGGCCCATGCCGAATTCCGGGCGGACGATCTCGCGCGCATAGGTGGGACTGACGGTCGTGACCATATCGGCCAGTTGCAGCCCGGATTTGAGAAAGCCGACGCCGCCATAGGTTTCCACCCCGTCGATCGACCATGCCGATCCGGGCAATTCGAGGCTGGCGAAGATGCGCGGGTCGAACCAGCCCTGGAACGCCAGATTGTGGATGGTCAGGACGGTTGGTATCCGCAGGCCGGCGCGCAGCGGGGCAAAGCGCAGATAGGCGATGGCCATCGCGGCCTGCCAGTCATGCGCGTGCAGCAGGTCGAATGACAGCGCCTTTGCCGCCCCCCCGGCAATGTCGGCGGCAGCCCTGCCGAACGCCGCAAACCGCCGCCAGTTGTCGCCCCAATCCTTGCCGGACGCATCGGCATAGGGGGTGCCAGCGCGCCCGAAGTAACCCGGCGCATCCAGAACCAGCACGTCATTGCTGCCGATTTGTGCAGCCAGCAGCCGCGCCGGCTCGCCCAGCAAGGCGTCCCATGTGTGGACACATCTGGCCTTGCCGATGGCGGCGATCACAGCCGGATAACCCGGCAGCATCGTCGTCATGGCAATCCCGTGCGCCGCAAGTGCCGCCGGCAGCGCGCCGGCGACATCGGCCAGCCCGCCCGTCTTGATCAGCGGCACCGCCTCGGACGCGGCGGAAAGGACGCGCAGTGCCATTACAGTTCCAATCGGTCGATCATCGGCTGGGTGATCAGGCAGACGCCCTTTTCGGTGCGGCGAAAGCGCTTGGCATCGAGCAGCGGGTCTTCGCCCACCACCAGGCCGGGCGGGATTTTCACGCCGCGATCGAGGACCACTTTCTTGAGCCGGGCATGGCGGCCGACATCGCACCACGGCAGGATCACCGACTGTTCGACATGCGACCACGACCGGGTGAGGACGCTGGTGAACAACAGGCTGCTTTCGACATGGCTGCCCGAAATGATGCAATTGCCGGCGACAAGGCTGGACACCGCCTCCCCGCGCCGCCCGGCTTCGTCGTGGACGAACTTGGCCGGCGGCACCATTTCCGCATGGCTCCAGATCGGCCAATCCCGGTCATACATGTCGAGCTGGGGAATGATCTGCGTGAGATCGATATTGGCCTCCCAATAAGCATCGACGGTGCCGACATCGCGCCAATAGACGCCGCCCTCGTCCTTGCCGCGCACGCAGCTTTCCGAAAAACGGTGCGCAACGGCTTTGCCGTGCTTGACCAGATACGGGATGATGTCCTTGCCGAAATCGCGCGAACTGGCGGGGTCGGCGGCATCGCGCGCCAGCTGTGCAAACAGGAAGCGGGTGGAAAAGACATAAATGCCCATCGACGCCAGCGACACCTCCGGCTTGCCGGGCATTGCCGGCGGATCGGCGGGCTTTTCGACGAATTCGATGATCCGGTCGGCATCATCGACCGCCATGACGCCGAAACCGCTGGCTTCGGCGCGCGGCACTTCCATGCAGCCCACCGTCACGTCCGCTCCCTGGTTGACGTGCTGTTGCAGCATCAGTTCGTAGTCCATCTTGTAGATGTGATCGCCGGCCAGGATGACGAGATATTCAGGCCCGTGCGATTCGATGATGTCGATGTTCTGGTACACGGCGTCGGCGGTGCCTTCGTACCACTGCGTTTCGGACACGCGCTGTGATGCCGGCAGGATATCAAAGCTTTCGTTGCGTTCCGGCCGCAGGAAGTTCCACCCCATCTGCAGATGGCGGATCAGCGAATGCGCCTTGTACTGGGTGGCGACCCCGATGCGCCGGATGCCGGAATTGAGCGCGTTGGACAGCGCAAAATCGATGATCCGCGTCTTGCCGCCGAAATAGACCGCCGGCTTGGCACGGCGATCGGTCAATTCCATCAGGCGGCTGCCGCGCCCGCCTGCCAGCACATAGGCCATGGCGTCACGCGCCAGCGGTGCTTGTCTTTTCTGTGCCATGCGCTTCCTCCCCACATGCCGCCGTCGCGGCTTTTTTACTTTTGCCGTCGTTGCGGGCTTTTCACGGCGCCGTATGTTCGGGCCTTGATCCGTCATATTCGAACATCAGCGTTGCCAGTGGCGGCAAGATGATGTGCGCAGCGCCGCCTGCCGCCGTGATGGCGCCCAGATTGCCCTGGCCGCTGCCGCCATAGCCATGCGCATCGCTGTTGAGCACTTCGCGCCAAAGGCCGTCGTGCGGCAAGGGCAGGCGATAATGATCGTGCAGCGCCGGGGTCATGTTGCTGATGACGGCCACCGGCTTTTCGCCCGGTGCCTTGCGCAGCCAGGCGAAAACCGAGTTTTGTCGGTCATCGGCAATCAGCCATTCAAAGCCTTCGGCCTCGCAGTCACGGGCATGCAGCGCCGGCTTTGCCTGATACAGATGGTTGAGATCGCGCACGAGGTTGCGCACCCCTTCGTGCATCGGCGCGGCGCGCAAATCCCAATCCAGCGCGCGTGCCTCGGACCATTCCCGCCGCTGGGCAAACTCCTGCCCCATGAACAGCAGTTTCTTGCCCGGATAGCCCCACATCATGCCGTAATAAGCGCGCAGATTGGCGAATTTTTGCCAATCATCGCCGCTCATCTTGGTCAGCAGCGAGCCCTTGCCGTGCACGACTTCGTCATGGCTCAAAGGCAGGACGAAATTCTCCGTGAATGCATAGACCAGCCCGAAGGTGATCTCGTCATGATGGTGGCGGCGGTGGACAGGATCGCGTGCCATGTATTGCAGCGTGTCGTGCATGAAACCCATGTTCCATTTGAACCCGAAGCCCAGCGCGGTGGAGCCGGGCGCATCGCCGTGCGCGGGGTGCGACACACCGGGCCAGGAGGTGGATTCCTCGGCGATCGTCATGATGCCGGCGTGGCTGGCGTACAGCGCCCGGTTCATGGCGCGCAACATGGCGACCGCGTCCCAGTTTTCGCGGCCGCCCTGTTCGTTGGGAATCCATTGGCCATTTTCGCGGCTGTAATCCCGGTACAGCATCGACGCCACCGCATCGACCCGAAACCCGTCGACATGGTAACGCTCGGCCCAGAAAAGGGCGTTGTTGACGAGGAAGCTCGCCACCTCGCGCCGACCGAAATTGTAGATTGCGGTGTTCCAGTCCGGGTGAAAGCCCAGCCTCGGGTCGTCATGTTCGTACAGCGCAGTGCCGTCGAACCGCGCCAGCCCGTGCGCATCGACCGGAAAATGCGCCGGCACCCAATCGATCAGCACGGACAACCCGGCGCGGTGGGCGCCATCGACGAACCGCGCAAAGCCGTCCGGCGCGCCAAAGCGCGCCGAAGGGGCATACAGCCCGGTGGCCTGATAGCCCCAGCTCGGATCATAGGGATGTTCCGAGACGGGGAGAAATTCGATGTGGGTGAACCCCATCTCGGCGACATAGGGGATCAGCCGCTGCGCCAGCGCGTCCCAGCTGAGAAACCAGCCGTTTTCGTCCAGCTGCCATGATCCGGGATGGACTTCGTAGACGGAAATGGGCTCGCGCCTCGGGTCGACGGCGGCCCAGTGCGCACGGTGCGCTGCATCGCCCCAATCGGGTTTATGGGGATCGGCTGTCAGCGATGCTGTCCGGGGGCGCAGTTCGGAGGCAAAGGCAAAGGGGTCGGCCTTGAGCGGCAGCACGGTGCCGTCCGGCCCGACAATGCGGTATTTATAGGCCCGGCCCGCGCCGATGTCGGGGATGAAGATTTCCCAGACACCGATATCCTGCCGCTTGCGCAGCGGGTGCCGGGTGCCGTCCCAATTGTTGAAATCGCCGACAACCGCGACATGCGCGGCATTGGGCGCCCAGACCGCAAAATGCACGCCCGGCGCGCCTTCATGCGTGATCAGATGCGCGCCCATCTTGTCGAACAGGCGCTGGTGGGTGCCTTGTGCGATCAGGAAATCATCCAGCGGCCCCAGCACGGGGCCAAAGCTGTAGGGATCGGTCACCCACCATTGATGGCCGCCGCCCGTGCACAGGTATTTGACCGGCTGCGGGCCGACCTTGGCCTGGCCTTCGAACAGGCCGCGATCATCGATGCGCGCCAGATCGGCAATCGGCATGCCGGCAAGATCGAAGGCCTGCGCGGTTTGCGCGCCGGGCAATATGGCGCGGATGAAGGCGCCGTCCGGGCCTTGGTGAAGGCCCAGCAGGGAAAACGGGTCCGCATGGGTGCCGGCCAGCAAGGCCTCGATTGCGGACCCGGGCGGCTTCACGATACCGCCCAGATCTCGCGGGCATATTCGGTGATCGTCCGGTCGGACGAGAACCAGCCGACATTGGCGATGTTGCGGATGATGGTGGATTGCCAGCCGACGCCGTCCTGCCAGCGCCGGTCGACCTGACGCTGGGCCTGGCTGTAGCTTTCGAAATCCGCCGCGACCATGAACCAGTCGCTGTCATAAAGCCCGTCCATCAACCCCCGGTAGCGCGCGGGATCGTCGGGCGAGAACACACCCGATGCGATGGCTTCCACGGCCTGGCGCAATTCCCTCGACCCTTCGATGATGCAGCGAGGATTATAGCCGTTGGCGCGCCCGGCGGCGACCTCGTCGGCGGTCAGGCCGAAGATGACGATGTTGTCGCGCCCGACATGTTCCATGATCTCGATATTGGCGCCATCGAGCGTGCCGATGGTGAGCGCGCCATTCAGCGCGAATTTCATGTTGCCCGTGCCCGACGCCTCCAGCCCGGCGGTGGAGATCTGTTCGGACAAGTCGGCGGCCGGAATAATCCGCTCGGCCATGGACACATTGTAGTTGGGCACGAACACGACCTTGAGCAGGTCGCCGACCGTTGGATCATTGTTGATCCGGCGCGCGATATCGCCCGCCAGTTTGATGATCAGCTTGGCGTTGTGATAGCTTGAGGCCGCCTTGCCTCCGAAAATCTTGACCCGTGGCACCCAGTCGATTTCGGGATGGCTGCGGATCTGGTCATACAGCGCGACTGTCTCGATGAGGTTCAGCAATTGCCGCTTGTATTCGTGGATGCGCTTGATCTGCACATCGAACATGGCATCGGGGTCGAGCCGTATCCCCATGAGCCCATGCAGATGATCGGACAAAGCGGCCTTGTTGGCGCGTTTGACTTGCAGGATCTTGTGACCAAGCTGTGCGTCGCCGGCCAGCGGGTTCAACGCCGACAGCTGCATTGCATCATCGAGAAAGGCATCGCCAATGGCCTCGCGGATGACGCCGGTCAGGCCCGGATTGCATTGCTGCAACCAACGCCGCGGCGTCACGCCATTGGTCTTGTTGTTGATCTTGTCGGGGTACAGCTTGTGCAGATCGGCAAAAACCGTGGTCTTCATCAATTGGGTGTGCAGCGCGGCGACGCCGTTGACACTGTGCGAGCCGGCAAAGGCCAGGTTGGCCATGCGTATGCGGCGATTCCCGCCCTCGTCGATCAGCGAGATTGCCGACACCTCGCCATCGGACATACCCTTGTCGCGCGCCTGTTTCAGCACGCCGCTGTTGATCTTGTAGACGATCTGCATGTGCCGGGGGAACAGCCGCTCGAACAGCGGCAGCGGCCAACTTTCCAGCGCTTCGGGCAAAAGGGTATGGTTGGTGTAGCCAAAGGTGCGGCAGGTCACGTCCCAGGCTTCGGCAAATTCCAGCCCGTGATCATCGACCAGCAGCCGCATCAGTTCGGCGACCGCAATCGCCGGATGGGTATCGTTGAGCTGGATCGCCGCCTTGTCCGGCAGGCTTCGGACATCGCCGACATATTGCACGTGCCGGCGCACGATGTCCTGGATCGACGCCGAGGTGAAGAAATACTCCTGCCGCAAGCGCAGTTCCTGCCCGGCCGCACTGGAATCGGCAGGATACAGCACGCGTACCAGCGCATCGGCACGCAGCACATCGACCAGCGCGCCCACATGATCGCCGGCATTGAACGCATCGAGCTTGATCGGATCGAGCGCATTTGCCGTCCATAGCCGCAGCGTATTGACGCGCCGGCCGCGCCAGCCGACCACGGGCGTATCGAAGGCGATGGCTTCGACCGCTTCGGCCGGCTGCCATCTGGCGCCGCCCGGCGTCATGACGACCTCGCCGCCGAACCCGATGCGATAGGCGCTTTCGCGCCGTTCGAACTCCCATGGGTTGCCGTGTGCAAGCCAGGTTTCCGGCAATTCGACCTGCCAGCCATCGTCGATGCGCTGGCGGAACATGCCGTTCACATAACGGATGCCATAGCCATAGGCAGGGATATCGAGACTGGCGAGGCTTTCCATGAAGCAGGCCGCCAGCCGGCCCAGCCCGCCATTGCCAAGCGCCGCATCAGGCTCCAGTTCTTCCAGTTCGGCCAGATCGATCCCGTGTTCGCGCAAGGCGCCGCGCATTTCGTCCGTCAGCCCCAGGTTGGACAGCGCATCGCGCAGCAGGCGACCGATCAGGAATTCAAGGCTGAGATAATAGACGCGCTTGCCTTCTGTTTCGTGGGTGCGCGATGTCGATTCGATCCAGCGATCGATGATGTCGTCGCGCAGGGCAAGCACGGTCGCCGCGAACCAGTCGTGATCCTTTGCCGCCTTTTCGTTCTTGCCGAGCCGTTGGCGCAGGACCGTGGTAATCCGCGCTTCGAACTGTTCGGACTTGAGGTCGGGATTGGCAGGCACGAACGGGATACTCCTGATATGTTGATCTTGCGCCCCGCCTTTACCGGTCCGCAGGGTTTGTGCCGATTGTCAGCTAGTTGTGCCCTTGGTCGCAAGCCTATGCCGGAGCAACGACAATGAGCAACTGCTTACACGGCACCGGCGCCGAATATTCATGTGCGGCGGCCGGAAACGGGTTGCATGCCCGGCCCGGGGGGGCGATGCAGAGGGCATCATGGCCGACGCTGTTTTGCATGACCTTCATTCGCTGTGTGATGCAGCAGGGGTTGCCCGCCACTGGCGCGATGTCGAGGGCCGCGATCAAACCACCTGCGATGACGCGCTGGCGGCCATCCTGCACGCGCTTGGCCACGAAACCGGCAGCAGCAACCAGATCGCGCACAGCATCGCGGCCCTGGCCGACACGGCGCGAGCCTGGCCAGCCATGATCGTCACGCAGGTCGGGATAACCACGGCGTTGCCCGGCGGCGCCGCACAAGCCGCATATGCCGAAATCATCGGGGAAGACGGGGTTGCCCGGCAGGTCACGGTGGCGAACGGCATGATCGAGGCGCCCGGTGTGCCTGGCTATCATCGGCTTGTCATCGGCGGCCGTGCGGTGACGCTGGCCGTCGCGCCCGCCCGGTGCCCGGTGCCCGCCGCCGATGGCCGCCGGATGTGGGGCACCGCCATACAGATTCCGGCCCTGCGCGGCGCGGCTCCGCGTGCCTTTGGGGGCTTCGCCGAGCTTGCCGATGCGGCACGCACATTGGCGGGACGCGGCTGTGATGCGATTGCCATCAATCCGGTCCATGCGATGTTTCCGGGTTCAGGGCAGGATTTCAGCCCCTATTCGCCATCGAGCCGCATTTTCCTCAACAGCGCGATGGGCGATCCGGCGCTGGTCGGCCTGCCGCCGCTGCCGCCGGGCGAAGCGGCCGGCTTGATTGACTGGCCCATCGCCCTGCCGCAGCGTCTGGCGCAATTGCGGGAAAGCTTTGCGGGCCTGCCGGACGAATTGCGCGCCCGAATTGCCGGTGAGGCCAAGGGCGATGACGCGCTGCGCCGCCACGCGACATTCGAAGCGCTGGATTGTCAGTTTCGGCCCCGAGGCTGCAATGGCTGGCGCGACTGGCCGGCGGAATTTCGCGATCCTGCCAGTGCCGCAGTGGCAGATTTTCGCGCTGCAAACAGCGCCGAAGTGGATTTTCACGTGTTTGCGCAGTGGCTCGCCCGCAAGGGCCTGGCCGCTGCCCAGCAGCAGGCGCGCGATGCCGGCATGGCCACCGGGCTGATCACCGATCTTGCCGTCGGCGTGCATCTGGCGGGCAGCGACACCTGGGCGCTACGCGATGCGATGCTGAACGGGCTGACCATCGGTGCGCCGCCCGATCCGCTTGGCCCCTTGGGGCAAAATTGGTGCATCACCGGCTTTTCACCCGATGGGCTGGCGCGCAGCGGCTATGGACCATGGCTGGACATGGTGCGGGCGGCGCTGCGATCCGCGGGCGGGCTGCGGATCGACCATGCCTTTGGGCTGGCGAGGCTGTGGGTCATTCCCGAGGGCGAGACATCATCCCGGGGCGCGTATCTGACCTATCCGTTTCTCGACCTGGTGCGGCTGCTGACGCTTGAAGCGCAGCGCGCGTCGGCGCTGATTGTCGCAGAGGATCTTGGCACCGCGCCGTCGGGGTTCACGCAGGCCGTGACGGACCGCAATATGCCGGGCATGCGCGTGCTGTGGTTCGAACGCGCCGCCGATGGCGGTTTCATCGGCGCGCATGATTATCCGGAGCATGGCGTCGCCATGACAGGCACGCATGACACGCCGACGCTGGCGGGATGGTGGTCGGGGCACGATCTCGATTGGGCCGAGGCGCTGCACCGGTTACCCGAAGGCGTCGACCGCGCCGGGGCCGAGGCGATTCGCGACTGGGACCGCGGCCTGCTCTGGTCAACGCTTGCGGGCGACAGCGAGCGACCCGCGCCCGGCGACACGGCGCCGCTGGTCGATGCCGCGCTGGCACATTTCGCGCGCACGCCCGCCGCCCTGGTGATCGTGCCGCTGGAGGACCTGCTGGGCGAAGCGGAACAGCCCAACCTGCCCGGCACCACGCACGAGCATCCCAACTGGCGCCGGCGCCTGGCGGTACCAATCGCCGAGTTGCTGGACGATGCCGCCTGTGCCAGGCGCCTGGATGTCCTGACTGCGCGGCGCTGAAGCCGGTTCAGCCTTCCAGCGCCTTTCTGACTTCGGGCGAATCCCATTTCAGCACGCCGGACACCCGCCAGATCTCGCGGCCCTGTTCGTCGTACAGGATGCTGACCGGCAGGCCGCGTGCCTTGACCGCCTCGGCATAACTGCCCGGCTGGTCGAGGCCGGTCTCGATATTCTTGAACTTGCCGGCCCAGAATTTGTCGACGACCTGCCAGCCTTCCATGTCCTGCGAAATCGGCAGCACCATCACCGGCGATTCTGCCGCCAGCCGGTCAAGTTCGGGCATTTCGGCGATGCACGGCGCGCACCAGGTTGCCCACAAATTGACCAGCATCCGCATGCCCTTGTGATCGGACAGCTTCTGCACAGCGCCGCCCTTCATTTCCCAGGTGACACCGGCGGGGCCAGGCTCGCCGGCATGGCTGCGGTCGATGGTGTTGAGGGCAGCGGGCGCAGCGGGTGCAGCGGGCGCGGCGGGCGTAGCAGCTTTGGCGGGGGCCTTTGCCGCTGGCGCCGTATCGCCGCAGCCCGTCAGCGCCAGACCAGCCAGAAGCATCACAGCAATCCGCATCACATCGTTCCTTTGCGCCATCATCACCTGCGGCGGGATAAACGGCGCAGTGGCGGGCGGCAAGCGGCTGTGGCACCACGTCCGCCACAGGCGCGCTGGGAGGGAGACGGCAAATGACGGTATCGCGGCGGGACACGCTGAAACTGGCGGCGCTTGGGGCAATCGGCGGCGCCGCTGCTTGCGAGGGACACGCCAATCCCGTATCGCGGGCGGGCAATTACGGGAGCGGAACCATCACCAGCGATATCGCCTCGCAGGCCGGCGGAGACGGCAGCGCCAACAGCCTGTGGGGCGGGCGTTTCGGCGCCGGGCCATCGGCGGTCATGCGCGAGATCAACGCATCGATCGGTGTCGACAAGCGGCTGTGGCGGCAGGATATCGCCGGCAGCCGCGCGCATGTCGCCATGCTGGGGGCGCGCGGCATTGTTGCGCCGGCCGATGTGGCGGCCATCGACAAGGGACTGGTGCAGATCGCCGCTGAATACGAGGCCGGCAAGCTCGTCGAGAATCTGGCGCTGGAGGATATTCACCTGCATGTCGAAACCCGGCTGAAGGAGATCATCGGGCCAGCAGCGGGCCGCCTGCACACGGCGCGCAGCCGCAACGACCAGGTGGCGGTGGATTTCCGGCTGTGGGTCAAGGCGGCGTGTGCCGAGGCCGATGCGGCGCTGGCCGGGCTGATCGGCGCGTTGCTGGTGCGCGCCGAGCAACACGCCGACACGATCATGCCCGGCTTCACGCACCTTCAGGTGGCGCAGCCGGTGACGCTGGGCCATCATCTGATGGCCTATGTCGAAATGCTGGGCCGCGACCGGGGCCGCTTTGCCGATGCGGCGCGGCGCATGGACGAATGCCCGCTGGGCGCCGCCGCATTGGCCGGCACCAGTTTTCCCATCGATAGGGCGATGACGGCAAAGGCGCTGGGCTTTGGCGGCCCGACGCGCAACAGCCTCGACAGCGTGTCGGACCGGGATTTCGCGCTGGAATATCTGGCCGCGACGCACATGACGGGGCTGCATCTGTCGCGGCTGGCCGAAGAAATGATCATCTGGGCGTCGCAGCCCTATGGCTTCGTCACCTTGCCCGATGCCTGGAGCACCGGCAGCAGCATCATGCCGCAAAAGCGCAACCCCGATGCCGCCGAACTGGTGCGCGCCAAGGCCGGGCAGTTCCTCGGCAGCTTCACCCGGCTGTCGGTGGTGATGAAGGGGCTGCCCTTGGCCTATTCCAAGGACATGCAGGACGACAAGGTGACGGTGTTTGCCGCGCATGACGATCTGGGCCTGTGCCTCGCCGCCATGAACGGCATGGTGGCATCGATCACCTTCAACCCCGTACGCATGCGCGCTGCGGCCAACAGCGGCTTTTCCACCGCGACCGACCTGGCCGACTGGCTGGTGCGGGCCGGCGGCGTGCCGTTCCGCGAAGCGCATGAAATCACTGGGCGCTGCGTCAAGGCCGCCGAGGCCAAGGGCAGCGACCTGAACGGCCTGACCAATGCCGAACTGGCCGCCATCGACGTGCGCATCACGCCGGCGGTGCGCGACGTGCTGTCGGTCGAAGCCAGCGTTGCCAGCCGCACCAGCTTTGGTGGCACCGCGCCGGCCAATGTGCGCGCCGCCATCGCTGCGGCCCGAAAGGCGCTGTGATGCGCGTGCCGGTCCCGGCTTTGGCATTGCTTGCGTCGCTGCTGCTGGTTGCGGCCTGCGGCAAGCAGGGCGCGCTGACGCCCGTTGGCCGCCCGGCGCCGGTGGCACCAGTGGGCACGATGCGCGCACCGTCGCCGCAGCAGATGCTGCGAACCGATGCCCAGGCAGCGCCGGCACGCATCGACGACCAGACCGGCCAGCTGCGCGATCGCGGCGAGGACCCGTTCAACCTGCCGCCTCCCAAGCGCTGACATCAGGGCATTCGATGGACCATTTCACCATGCGCGGCGGCGTCATGCACGCCGAGGATGTCAGCCTTGCCGTGCTGGCCGACAAGGTCGGCACGCCGTTTTATTGTTATTCCACTGCCACCATCGCCCGGCACTATGACGTGTTTGCCAGCGCCGTTGCCGGCCTGGGCAATGGCGATCCGCTGGTGGCCTTTGCCGTCAAGGCCAACCCCAATTTGTCGGTGCTGGCAACGCTGGCGCGGGCGGGCGCCGGCGCCGATGTCGTGTCGGGCGGCGAACTGGCGCGGGCGCTGGCTGCCGGCATTCCGGCATCGCGCATCGTGTTTTCCGGCGTCGGCAAGACCCGCCCCGAGCTGGCGATGGGCATCGAGGCCGGCATCCTGCAATTCAATGTCGAATCCGAAGCCGAGATCGAAATGCTGGCAGAGGTGGCACGCGACAAGGGCGCGGCGCCGGAACTGGCGATCCGCGTCAACCCCGCCGTGGACCCCGGCACCCATGCCAAGATTTCCACCGGCGGCTCCGAGGCCAAGTTCGGCATTCCCATCGGCCGCGCCGGCGCCGCCTTTGTGCAGGCCGCCGGCCATGCCCATCTGCGCCCCATCGGCCTGGCGGCGCATATCGGCAGCCAGCTGACCGATCTGTCGCCCATCGCGGACTGCATCGGGCGGCTTGGTGCGCTGGCCGGCGAATTGTCCGGGCTGGGCCATGCCGTGACCCGCATCGATGTCGGCGGCGGGCTGGGCGTGCCCTATCGCGCCGACCAGCCGGCACCGCCGGAACCCGCAGTCTATGCCGCCATGGTCGCGCAGGCGACGCGCGGCTGGAACCAGCGGTTGATGTTCGAACCGGGGCGCATGATCGTCGGCAATGCCGGCGTGATGGTGTCGCAGGTCATCCTGATCAAGCAGGGCGCGCAGCGGACGTTCGTGGTCGTCGATGCCGCGATGAACGATCTGCTGCGGCCATCGCTGTATGGCGCCTGGCACGACATTCGGCCCGTGCGCGACACCGAGGGGATGATGACGGCAACGGTCGTCGGCCCGGTGTGCGAAACCGGCGACACCTTTGCCGAGGACCGCGACATGGCCGCCGTGACGGCTGGCGATCTGGTGGCCTTCATGACGGCAGGCGCCTATGGCGCGACCATGGCCAGCACCTATAATTCGCGCAGCCTGGTGCCAGAAGTGATGGTCAATGGCAGCGACTGGGCCATCGTATCGGCGCGCAACGAGCCTGCCGCCATGTTGGCACTGGATACGCGGGCGCCGTGGCTATAGGGCCAGCGACAGTTGCGGTCGGCAATCGCCGGGTGCTGACGGCTTCGCTGGTCGGCACCGCCGTCGAATTCTATGATTTCTATATCTATGCGACCGCCGCCGCGCTGGTGTTCGGGCCGCTGTTCTTCCCGTCGGACAATCCGTCGGCGCAATTGCTCGCCAGCTATGCCAGCTTTGCCGTGGCGTTTGTCGCCCGGCCCATCGGCGCCCTGGTGTTCGGGCATTTCGGTGACCGGGTGGGGCGCAAATCCACGCTTGTGGCGTCGCTGCTGCTGATGGGCGGATCGACGTTTGCGATTGCGTTCCTGCCCACCCATGCCGCCATTGGCGTGGCGGCACCGCTGCTGCTGTGCCTGTTGCGGTTCGGGCAGGGGTTCGGGCTGGGCGGCGAATGGGGCGGCGCGGCGTTGCTGGCGGTCGAGCATGCGCCGCCGGGCTGGCGCGGGCGGTTCGGCATGTTCCCGCAATTGGGGGCACCGGTGGGGTTCATTGCCGCCAATGGCCTGTTTTTGCTGCTGGGGCTGTGGCTGAACGACAAGGACTTCCTGGACTGGGGCTGGCGGCTGCCGTTCCTGGCCAGTGCGCTGTTGGTCGGCATCGGGCTGTGGGTGCGGCTGCGCCTGACGGAAACGCCGGCGTTTGCTGCGATGCTGGCTCATGAACGCCCGCCGGCAGTGCCGCTGGGCGAATTGCTGCGGCTGCACTGGCGCCAGACGCTGTGCGGCGTGGCGGCGGCGGTGACGTGTTTTGCGCTGTTCTATATCGCCACGGTGTTTGCGCTGGGCCATGCCACAGGGCTGGGCTTTGCCCGCGAGGCGGTGCTGTCGGTGCAGTTGCTGGCGATCCTGTTCCTGGCCGCCGGCATTCTGCTCGCTGGCTGGCTGTCCGACAGGTTCAGCCCGCGCGCCGTGCTGATGGCGGGTTCGCTGGCCGCCGTGCTGGTGGGCGGCGCGCTGGGCCCGATGATGACGCTGGGCACGTTGCCGGGCATCGGCGGCTTTCTGGCGCTGGCGTTGTTCGTCATGGGCTTTGTCTATGGGCCGCTGGGCGCGTTCCTGCCGGGGCTGTTTCCGGCGCGCGTGCGCTATACCGGCGCGTCGGTGGCGTTCAACATGGGCGGCATCATTGGTGGTGGGCTGACGCCGGTGATCGCCCAGTCGCTGTCGCAGCAATATGGGCTGGCGTCAGTTGGCCTGTATGTCGCGGGCGCGGCGGGCGTCAGCCTTGCCGGCTTGCTGCTCTTGCCCAAAGGCGCGCACGCCGATACGCCTTAGGGCATGAAACACGCCGCAGCCCTTCTCGCCCTTTTCCTCAGCAGTGCCGGCTTTGCCGCCACCCCGCAGGAAACGGCGCGCTGGCAGGCGCGCGCTACCCGCGTCACCATCACCCGCGATGATTTCGGCATCCCGCACATCAAGGGCAGGCGCGATGCGGACGCGGTGTTCGGGATGATCTATGCGCAGGCCGAGGATGACTGGAACCGCGTCGAGACCAATTTCATAAACGCCCAAGGGCGCCTGGCCGAAACAGAGGGCGAAGCGGCGATCTGGCGCGACCTGCGGATGAAGCTGTTCATCGATCCGGTGCAGTTGCAGGCCGATTACGCCGGCAGCCCCGGCTGGCTCAAGGCGCTGTGCGAAGCCTGGGCCGATGCGCTGAACTTCTATCTGGCGCGGCACCCGGAGGTGAAGCCGCGCGTCATCGCGCATTTCGAACCCTGGATGGCGCTGTCGTTTTCCGAAGGATCGATCGGCGGCGATATCGAGAGCATCAACCTGGCGCGCTTGCAGGCGTTTTATACCGGGCAGCCGGTTGCCATGTCTGCGGCCGATACCGGCGCCGAACTGGTGGAGCCATCGGGGTCGAACGGCTTTGCCATCGGGCCATCACGCTCTGCCGATGGCCGGGCGATGCTGCTCATCAACCCGCACACGAGTTTCTATTTCCGGTCCGAAGCGCAGGTCGAGAGCGGCACCCGCCTGTCGGCCTATGGCGCATCGACCTGGGGGCAGTTCTTTGTCTATCAGGGCTTCAACCGCAATATCGGCTGGATGCACACATCGTCTGGCGTCGACAACATCGACGAATTCGCGCTGACCGTGGAACGCAAGAACGGCGCGCTGCACTATCTGTTCGGCACCGACTGGCTGCCGTTGGCGCAGCGGGTCATAAATGTCCCCTACAAGGCCGCCGATGGCACGATGGCGACGCGCAATTTCACCGTCTGGGCGTCGCGGCATGGCCCGGTGGTGCGCGCCGACAATGGCAAATGGATCGCGGTTTCGCTGATGCACCGGCCGGTCAAGGCGCTTGAGCAGAGTTACCTGCGGACCAAGGCGCGCGACCTGACGGGCTTCATCGCAGCGTCCGACCGCCGCGCCAACAGCTCCAACGCGACGCTGTTTGCCAGCAGCAAGGGCGAGATCGCCTATCTCCACCCGCAGTTCGTGCCGGTGCGGGACAACCAGTTCGATTACCGCAAGCCTGTCGATGGCAGCGACCCGCGCACGGCATGGGCCGGCGAACATTCGGTCACACAGCTACCCAATGCCATCAATCCGGCGTCGGGATTTGCCTTCAACGTCAACAACTGGCCATGGACTGCCGCCGGGCCTGACAGTCCCAAGCAAAAGGATTTCCCGCGGTACATGGATTCGGCGGGTGAAAACCCGCGCGGGCCGAACGCGCTGCGGCTGTTGTCCGGCGCGAACAATCTTGATCTCGATGGGCTGATTGCAGCGGCCTATGACCCGTATCTGACCGCCTTTGCCGACCTGGTGCCGGGGCTGGTCAAGGCATTCGACGCGCTGCCGGCCGGTAATGTGCAAGGCGCGCGGCTGGCGGGGCCGGTTGCCGCCCTGCGCGCCTGGGATTTCCGCACATCGGAATCCAGCGTGCCGATGAGCCTGGCGGCGTTCTGGGGCGATGAACTGGTCAAGCGGTTTGGTGAAAAGGCCAAAAGCGATGACGAACCGGTGGTGCCATGGCTGGTCGCCAATGCCAGCGACATCGACCGGCTGGCGGCGCTGGATGCAGCGGTCACGCGGCTGACAGCGGATTTTGGTCGCTGGGACATGGCCTGGGGCGAAATCAACCGTTTCCAGCGGCTGACCGCCAACGTCAGCCAGACCTATGACGATGCCCAGCCGTCGATCCCGATCGGCTTTGCCTCGGGGGCCTGGGGCAGCCTTGCCAGCTTCGGCGCTCGCCCGCGCGCCGGCACCAAGCGGTGGTACGGCGATTATGGCAACAGCTTTGTCGCCGTGGTGGCGTTCGGCAAGA
This sequence comes from Sandarakinorhabdus sp., assembly GCF_031430775.1. GTDB lineage: Bacteria > Pseudomonadota > Alphaproteobacteria > Sphingomonadales > Sphingomonadaceae > Sandarakinorhabdus. The sequence continues at coordinate 25,570 of NZ_JANPCD010000175.1, forward strand.
CGCAGGACGCGCGCGCCGTCCATGCCGGCGGGCAGAGCGGCCACCCTGAAAGCGGGCATTTCACCGACCAGGCGCAGCGGTATCGCAGCCATGCCTTGCGCCCGGTGTATCTGGATGAGGCCGAGCTGAAAAAGCACAGCGTGCGGACGTACCGGCCGGGGGAATAAGGCCTATTTCAGCATCTTGGGCCGTTCCGGGGCATTGGCGACGGCGGCGACATAGGCGGTGAAGAAGCGGTTGAAATCGCGCGCGCCGTCCATGTCGAAAGGCTGGTCCGGCCCGTCCTGCGGGCGGTGGTAACGGCGCACGGCCCAGTCACGCGCCAGTTTTTCCTCAAGGCTGCCGGAGTCATAGGCAAACAGGAAATTGCTGGCCGGGATGCCGGTGGACAGGAACGGCCAATGGTCGGCGCGGGTGTTAAGCGCGCGCTCCGGCTCCTTGTCGGGGCGCAGCGCGATCTTCATCGGCTTGGTAACGGCGGCGGCGATGGCTCCAAGGCTGGTGTTGGACAAGCCGTGCATGGTCAGCGCCTTGAGCGGGAACAGCGGCCGCAACTGGTCGAGGTTGAGCACGGCGGCGATGCTTGCGCGCGGCACGTTCGGATGTTCGAGGAACCAGCGCGCGCCCAGCAGGCCCTTTTCCTCGCCGGTGAAGGCTGCAACCAGCAATGGCCGGGCAAAGCCCTTGCCGCGCCGCTGTTCCGCGATGCGCACGATCAGCGCCACATAGGCGGCATCGTCGAACATGCCGTTGTAGATGGCATCGCCGGCCACCGCCTCTCCTCGGCCAAAGCCGTCGATATGCGCCGAGATGACGACCATCTGGTCCTTCAGTGCCGGATTGGTGCCGGGCAGCAGCGCCAGCACCTGCTCGCTGGCGAAATCGCGGCTGGAAATGCTCAGCCGCGCCGAAAACCGCGCCGGCACATCAAAATTGTCGAGTGGGCGTTTCAGCCCGCCGTCGGTGAGAATGGCCGCCGCCAGCCGGCCACTGCCGGCAATCAGCGAGGCAAGTGATGCGGGGTTCAGGCGGAACTGCGGCAGGCCGCTGGGGTGCGGCGAACCGGCCAGCGTCACGGTGCGGGCATAGGCCAGCGGCCAGGTCGGCGGTTCGAGATTGAACCCGGGATCATCGACGGTGATCATCGCCGCCGCGCCCGAAGCGGTGACAGCGGCCAGCCGTGCAGCGGCGCCCGGCAGGCCGGCACGCCGGGTGCCGAAGCAGATCGCGGCCTTGCCGGCCATGGCGACACCAAGCTCGGCCGCGCTGCAATATCCGGCAAAACGCATCGGCAGGTCGAGCGCGGCCGGCAGGCCCGAAGCGGCGCGCACGGAGATATCGTGGAGGAAGCGCAAGGGCACCGCGCTGCCATCGGGCTCGCGTACCTCGAACTCGGCGGCGGTCACGGTCACATCGTGCATCGGCACGGCTTGCAGAAAACTGCCGTTGTCGCCGGCGGGTTTCAGCCCGGCCTTTTCCAGCCGCTGCGCCACCAGTGCGGACGCGCGGGCATGGCCGGGGCTGCCGCTGTCGCGCCCTTCCATGCTGTCATCCGAAAGGGTGCGGGCGAGCGACAGCCAGGCGCGGGTTTCGGCGTCGGGACCCGCAAGGGCCGGGGCGGCGAATGTCAGGCAAAAGGCAAGGAGAGCGGCGCGCATGCCAGCCATCAAGGGCCAAATCGCAGGCTTGGCAAGGGCCGGGGAACGAGAGCGATCAGTCCTCGCCGAATTTGTCGAGCACCAGTCCTGACAACTTGGCGACCGCAGCTTCGGCATCGGGGCCGGTAGCGGCGATTTCGATGCTGCTGCCCATGGCGGCGGCAAGCATCATCAGGCCCATTATCGAGGTGCCGGTGACGCTGGAGCCGTCATGGCTGACGGTGACTTCGGCGTCGAAGGTGGAGGCAAGCGTCACGAACTTGGCGCTGGCGCGCGCATGCAAGCCGCGCCGGTTGGTGATCGGCACGCTGACCGGCCCGGCGGAGGACACAGGCGCGTCCAGGCTCAGGCTGCTTCGCCAAGCATGCGCGAGGCAACGGCGATATATTTGCGCCCCGCCGCCTGCGCTGCATCGACGGCGGCTGCCACGGCCATGGTGCGGCGCACGCTGGCCAGTTTGATGAGCATCGGCAGGTTGACGCCGGCAATCACCTCGACATTTGGCGCCAGCAACGAAATGGCAAGGTTGGAGGGCGTGCCGCCGAACATGTCGGTCAGGATGATGACGCCCTGCCCGGAATCGGTGGCGCGCACCGCCTCGGCAATGTCGGCGCGCCGCAATTCCATGTCATCATCGGCGGCAATGCAGATGGCAGCCACATGTTCCAGAGGCCCGACGACATGCTCTGTCGCGGCCAGAAATTCGGCGGCTAGCCGACCATGTGTGACGAGCACCAGACCGATCATGAAGTCGCGGTCACTTGCGCAAGCCGGCGGCGTTGTCAATGGCCTCGGCGGCGACCGGAGGCCGGGAGTTGCCGGAAATGGGCGTCTGGGGATCGCCTGCAAGCAACGCCGCGTCATGCCCCTGAATGGCGACATCGCGGTGGACCAGCGCGGCGGGATGCCCGGCTGCCGACAGGCGCAGCGCCAGTTCGGCGGCAACCGCGACGCTGCGATGGCGGCCGCCGGTGCAGCCGATGGCAATGGTCAGGAACGCCTTGCCTTCACGGGCATAGCCGGGGAGCAGCGTCGCAATGAGGTCGGTGATCCGGTCCACTGCCGGAGCATAGGCCGGGTCAGCCGCCACGAACGCGGCCACTGCCGGGTCTTCGCCGGTCAAAGGACGCAGAGCTACATCCCAGTGCGGGTTGGCGAGAAAGCGCACATCGAAGACAAGATCGGCATCGCGCGGCAACCCCTGGGCAAAGCCGAAGGACATGATCGTCACCGCCATGCCGGCGCTGCGGGCCATGCCCAGACGTTCGGACACGGTGCGCCGCAGGTCGGTGACCGACATATCACTGGAATCGATGACAAGATCGGCCCAGCGGCGCAGCGGTGATGTCAGCAGGCGTTCGCCCTCGATGCCATCGGCGGGCGGGCGGTCGGGCGTCAGCGGGTGGCGGCGGCGCGTTTGCGAATAGCGGCGTTGCAGGACATCATCGCCGGCATCGACATACACCAGCCGGATGTCCAGCCCGCCCGAGCGCAAGGCGCGGATACGCTGCACCAACGCTTCGGCGTCGAAGGCGCGGGTGCGGATGTCGATGCCCAATGCCAGTGGCCGGTCCGGCGCATCGGCGGCCAGCAGCGAGTCCACCAGCCCGAGCGGCAGATTGTCCACCGCCTCGTACCCTTGATCCTCCAATGCCTTGAGGACCGTGGATTTGCCGGCGCCGGACATGCCGGAAATGATGAGCAGCGGGGGAGACGAGTCGGACACTGATGACTTGTGCGCTGCAAGGCCGTGGCTTGCCAAGGCCCACGCCGCCGTTTTTTCAAGGGCGGCAACCGCCCTTTGGGCGCGCTGCGGCGCCGAAACATCAAAGGCGGCAAAGCCGATGACCGGCACCGCAACGCCGACAAAATCGCGGCGCTGCGGATCGGGCAGGCGATCGGGCGGCAGCGCCAGGTCCAGCGCGAGGCCAATCGCCGCCGGCGCGGTCGGTTCGGGGACGATACCGACGCCGCGCACTTCCAGCAGGCCGGCCAGCGGCGCCGGCGCCGACGCCCATAGCACGCCGCCCCGGACTTCCAGCACCACCCGGTCATCGGCCACCAGTCGCCAGCCGGCCGCGACCAGCCGCAGCGCCAGATCGGACTTGCCGGCCCCAGATGGCCCCAGCAGCAGCACGCCGGCACCGCCATATGCCACCGCCGTGGCGTGAATGGTCGGCGCCGCCGCCTTGGCGGGAACATCGGGAACCATCAGGCCGCCGGCAGCAGCGCGCGGAACAGGGCGCCGCCGCCCGGTGCATCGTCCACTTCGATGCGGCCGCCATGGGCATGGATGATCGATGCCGCGATCGACAGGCCCAGCCCGGAATGGCGGCCGAAATCCTCGGCCTCGGGGCGTTCGGAGTAAAAGCGCCGAAAGATGTCGGCGCGATTGGCAGGCGGCACGCCGGGGCCCTGGTCGGCGATGGACAAGGCCACCGTGTCGCCATCGCTGGCCACGCCCAATGTCACGGTGCCGCCATCGGGGGAAAAACTGATGGCATTGTCGATGAAACCGCGCAGCACCTGGGCGAGCCGGCCGGCGTCGCCGTGCACGAATGCACTGCCATCGGTGCCGGCAAAGGCCAGACGCACGCCGCGCGGCTGTGATGACAGGCCATAGGCGGCGACCAGCCCGCGCGCCAAGGCCATGGCATCGACCAGCTCGAAGCCGGTGCGCGACAGTTCTGCATCGAGGCGGCTGGCATCGGCGATGTCGCTGATCAACCGGTCGATGCGGCCGACATCGTCGCGGATGACGGTCAGCAGCCGTTCGCGCAGTTCCGGCCTTTCGACGGTTTCCAGCACGTCGACGGCGCTGCGGAGCGACGCCAGCGGATTTTTCAGCTCGTGCGCAACATCGGCGGCAAAGGCTTCGGTGGCGTCGATCTGGCGGCGCAGGGCAATCGACATGTCGGAAATGGCACGGGCCAGCGCGCCGATTTCATCGCTGCGTTCGGGCAGGCGCGGCACCACCACCTCGCGGCTGCGGCCCAGCCGGACGCGGTGCGCGGCAATGGCCAGCATCCGCAAGGGCCGAACGATGGTGCGCGCCAGAAACAACGACAGGAACAGCGTCAGCGCCGTGACGCTGGTGAGCAGCCATGCCGACGTCAGCCGCTCGGCGCGCAGCACCTGGGTCAGGTCATCGGCGCTGTCGGTGAGGTGGACAGTGCCGCCGCCGGTCACGGGCGCGGCGGCGGTCAGCACGAAATCACCATCGGCGGCGCGGCGCAGCAGGGTCACGGCGCGGGCGCTGCGCTGCGCCTGCGCAATTTCCGGCCAACGAGCCGCAGTGTCGGGCGCGGTTTCGGCATAGGGCGCCAGCGCCCGGAACGAGACAGCGCCTTCGAGCAGGCGGTCCACCCATTTGGCCGATGCCCGGCGCCAGCTGTCGCCGGCCGGATCCGCGATGGTGAAGCGCCGCGTTGCCGCCCGGCGCCAGTTGTCGGCCAGAAGCCGGCCGTCATCGGCATACAGGCGCACCCGCGTGCCGCGTGCAAACGACCGCCCTTCGAGCAGCGGGACCTTTTCCTCGGGGTGCATGCCGCCTTCGAAGCCCGCAATCGTTTCGGCCTGGGCGGCAAGCGAGACGGACCGGTCACCCAGCAGCCGGGCGCGCACCGTGTCGAGATACAACAGCATGATCGCCAGTACGATGACGGCCACCAGATTGACGGCAAAGATGCGCGCGCGCAGCGAGGCAAAGCCCAGACCCCGCCGCCATTCCTGGACCTCGGCGGGGATCCTATTCCTCGTTGAAGCGGTAACCGACGCCATAGAGCGTCTCGATAGCCTTGAACTGGTGATCCACAACCCGGAATTTCTTGCGAAGCCGCTTGATGTGGCTGTCGATGGTGCGGTCATCGACATAGGTGTCATGGCTGTAGGCGGCGTCCATCAGCTGGTCGCGCGATTTCACGAATCCGGGCCGCTGCGCCAGGGTTTCGAGGATCATGAATTCGGTAACCGTCAGCGCGACATCGCCCCGCCGACCTTCGCCCGCATCCCAGATCACGCGGTGGCGCGCCGGGTCCATGCTCAGCCGGCCGCGCGTGATCGGTTCGGCAACCGGCGTTTCGCCGGGTACATCGACGACGCGGCGGTTGGCGACGCGGCGCAGCACGGCGCGAATGCGCTCGATCAGCAGACGCTGGCTGAACGGCTTGCCGATATAATCGTCGGCGCCCATGGCCAGGCCCAGCGCCTCGTCGATCTCGGTGTCCTTGGAGGTCAGGAAAATCACCGGCACATCGGATTTCTCGCGCAGGCGGCGCAGCACTTCCATCCCGTCCATGCGCGGCATCTTGATGTCGAGCACGACGAGATCGGGGACGTTTTCCAGCAATGCCCGCAGCGCCGTGTCGCCATCGGCATACATGCGCACGACAAAGCCTTCGGATTGCAGGGCAATCGACACCGAGGTCAGGATATTGCGATCGTCATCGACCAGCGCGATGACCGGCGGAGATGCCTGGGGAGGATGCAGGGTCATGGCGCTGCTTGTCGCGCCGGCGCAGCGCAATGGCAAGCACGCATTGCCGCGCCGGCGCACCAAGGTTTTGACGGAATGTCATGCGTTCGCTATGCGCCAGAGCCAACAGGTGCAGCGGCCGAATCCGGCCGCAAGAGCCGGATGTTTTGGCGGTCTTCGTGCCGCCTTTGGGAAGGATTGCCGCGTGCCTTCAGTGATTGTTTCAAATCATGGTCTTGCTGCGCAGGGCTATGAGACCGCCGCGGCGACGCATTGGAACCTGGGCACGGCGCCATTGGTCGAATTGGCGGTGACTCGCGGCGAGGGCCTGTTGTCACGCCACGGCGCTCTAGTGGTGGAAACCGGCAAGCACACGGGCCGCAGCGCCAATGACAAGTTCATCGTCCGCGATGCCGAGACCGAAGGCACCATCTGGTGGGACAAGAACAAATCGATCACGCCGGCGCAATTCGCTGCGATCAAGGCCGATTTCCAGACCGCGCTGGCCGGCAAGGATGACCTGTTCGTGCAGGACCTGTTCGGCGGTTCCCAGCCGGAACACCGGGTCAAGGTGCGCGTCATTACCGAATTCGCCTGGCACAGCCTGTTCATCCGCACGCTGCTGGTGCGTCCGGAGCTGGCCGATCTGGCCGATTTCCTGCCTGAATACACCATCATCGACCTGCCAAGCTTCAAGGCCGATCCGGTCCGCCATGGCTGCCGCAGCGAAACCGTCGTGGCGGTGGATTTTGCCGGCAAGACCATATTGATCGGCGGCACCGCCTATGCCGGCGAGATGAAGAAGTCGGTGTTCTCGATCCTGAATTACCTGCTACCACTCAAGGGCGTCATGCCGATGCATTGTTCGGCCAACATTGGCCCCGATGGCGACACGGCGATTTTCTTCGGCCTGTCGGGCACCGGCAAGACGACATTGTCGGCCGACGCCAGCCGCACGCTGATCGGTGATGACGAACATGGCTGGTCGGATACGGCGGTCTTCAATTTCGAAGGCGGCTGCTATGCCAAGGTCATCCGCCTGTCGGCCGAGGCCGAGCCGGAGATTTACGCCACGACGCAGCGTTTCGGCACCGTGCTGGAAAATGTCGTCATCGATCCGGTCAGCCGCGAAATCGACCTTGATGACAACAGCCTGGCCGAGAACAGCCGGGGCAGCTATCCCATCGATTTCATTCCTAACGCCAGCGACGACAATCTTGGCCCGGTGCCGCGCAATGTCATCATGCTGACCGCCGATGCGTTCGGCATCCTGCCGCCGATTTCCAAGCTGACGCCGGACCAGGCCATGTACCATTTCCTGTCGGGCTATACCGCCCGCGTCGCCGGCACCGAGATCGGCGTGACCGAGCCCGATGCGACGTTCTCGACCTGCTTTGGTGCGCCGTTCATGCCGCGCCATCCGTCGGTCTATGGCAATCTGCTCAAGGAACGCATTGCCAAGGGCGGCGTCGATGTCTGGCTGGTCAACACCGGCTGGACCGGCGGCGGCGCCGGCACCGGCGGGACCGGCACGCGCATGCCGATCAAGGTGACGCGCGCGCTGCTGAATGCGGCGCTGGATGGCAGCTTGAAAACGGCGGAATTCCGCACCGACGAAAATTTCGGCTTTGCCGTGCCTGTGTCGGTGCCAGATGTTGATTCGCGCCTGCTCGACCCGCGTTCGACATGGGCGGACGGCGCCGAATATGACGCCAAGGCCAAGGCGCTGGTCGGCATGTTCATCGCCAATTTCGCGCCCTTTGCCGATCACGTCGATGCCGGCGTGATGGACAGCGCGCCCAAGGCTGCCTGAACCTCAGCGGCTTGAGCCTAGCGGAGGTCGACCCACGCCGGTGCATGATCGCTGGCGCGTTCGGCGCCGCGCACCGCCTTGTCGACACCGGCATCGACCAGCCTGTCAGCGGCGGCGGGCGAGAGCAGCAGATGGTCGATGCGAAAGCCATGGTCACGCGGCCAGGCGCCGGCCTGATAGTCCCAGAAGCTCCAGATACCGCCGACCGGGTGCAGGCTGCGCACGGCATCGGTCCAGCCCTGCCATAGCAGCGCGCGATAGTGCGCGCGCGATTGCGGCTGCATCAACGCATCATCGGCCATGGCGGCGGGTGACCAGATGTCGTCATCATTGGGGACAACATTGTAGTCGCCGGCCAGCACCACTGGGCCGCCGGCCGCCAGCAGGCCGCGCGCATGATCGGCCAGCCGCGCCATCCAGGCGAGTTTGTAATCGAATTTCGGCCCCGGTTGCGGATTGCCATTGGGTAGATAGATGGACGCGACGCGCACCCCGTCCACTTCGGCTTCGAGGTAGCGCGACTGTTCGTCGGCATCGTCGCCGGGCAGGCCGCGCTGCGTTTCGGTTGCCGGGCTGCGGCTGAGGATCGCGACGCCGTTGAAGCCTTTCTGGCCATGGACGAGGCAATGGTAGCCCGCGTCCTTCAGCACATCGACCGGAAAATTTTCGCTGATCGTCTTGATTTCCTGCAAGCAGGCGACATCGGGCTGGAACGCCGCCAGCCATTCGAGCAGGCGCGGCAACCGGGCGTTGGTGCCGTTGATATTGAACGTCGCGATTTTCATGCGCTTGCCTTTGGCGGCCATGGCAGGAAGCCCGATGTGCGGGCGATGTAGTCGGCATAGCCGGGACGGGATTTGCCCAGCGATTTTTCCAGTATCGGCTTGCCGCTCCAGCGGGTCAGGGTCCAGGTCAGGAACACCGGCGACAACACGCTCCATCCGCCGGTGCCGGCCGCCATGGCCACCAGCCAGATGCCCCACCACGTCACCGCGTCACCGAAATAATTGGGGTGGCGCGTGTACCGCCAAAGACCGGTATCGAGCACCTGGCCCTTTTTGGCGGGGTTTGCGCGAAATGCCTCCAGTTGCATGTCGGCGACGGTTTCAAAGACGATGCCGGCCAGTGCGACCGCAATGCCGGCGATGGCCAGCGGGCCGAGAGCGGCGCCGTGATCCGCCAGCAGCCCGGCCTGTGCCGGCAGCGATGCGAACCACAAAAGCGGCCCTTGCAGGCCGAATACCATGACCAGCGCGGCGGTGGAAAAGGTCCAGCCGCGCGATTTCATGGCGCCGGCCATGATCTTTTCAT
>NZ_JANPCD010000176.1:0-2235 GCF_031430775.1 Sandarakinorhabdus sp.
CCCGGCGCAGACGCTGAAGCTGTTCATCGCACCCGACACCAGTCAATACCGCGTCGTGACCGAAGCCGGCCCTGGCGCGACCAGCGAAATCCGCGTCGCCGTCAAAGAAACCGCGCCGCACGCCGCCCACGTTCATGTCGAATATCATGTCCCGATCAGCGATCCCGATTTGCTGGCGATGATCGGCAAGGGCTTTGTCGCCATATACAAGCAGCTGTGGGACGAAGACGAAGCGATGATGCAGGCGCGTGAGGCGGCGCTGGCGCGGCGCCCGCGTGCGCCCGATGCGCTGGACCTTGGCCCGCTGGCAGAACTGGCGCTCCCGATGGATTTCGATCTTGGCAGCGGCTGCTTTCGCCTTGTTCGGCATGACGGCGCCCTTGTTGCCCATAGCCGCATCTGCCCGCACTGGCTGGGGCCGTTGGCAGGGGAACCCGATGCGCAGGGCACCCTGACCTGTCCGTGGCACGGCTATCGCTTTGACATGGTGACCGGCCGCAGCGCCGATGGCCGTGGCTTGCGGCTGGCGCCCGGCCCCGCCATCCGCATTGAAAATGGCCGCGTGATCGTCGCAGCCGACAGACACACTGCGTGCGCGTAGCCCTGTTCACCCGCTGGCCCGAAGCCGGCAAGGCCAAGACGCGGCTGATCCCGGCACTGGGGCCGCAAGGCGCTGCCGACCTGCACCGCCGGCTGACCGAGCGGACGGTGGCGACGGTGAAGGCCGCCGGGCTGGCGCTGGAAATCAGGTCAACGGGCGCCGATCCTGCGCGCTTCCGCGATTGGCTGGGGGTGGAAAGCGTCGTCGATCAGGGTGAGGGCGACTTGGGCGACCGCCTGTCCCGCACTGCCGAAACCTTGCCGGTGCTGCTTTTGGGCGCGGACATTCCGGGACTGTTGCCGCAGCATCTGCGCGCTGCCGCCGCTGCGCTTGCCACCGCGCCCGCCGTCATCGGCCCGGCGGCGGATGGCGGCTATTGGCTGCTCGGGCTGGCGGAGCCGATGCCGCAATTGTTCACCGATATGGCGTGGGGCACGGATGCCGTGCTGGCGGCGACGCTCGCCCGCTTGCCGCCCGGCACGCCGCGCCTTGAAACCCTGTCCGACCTCGATACGCCCGAAGACCTCGCCCGCTGGCCTGGCCTGTGAGCGTTGCAATCGTCATCCCGATGCTCAATGAGGCGGCGGCGCTGCCGCGCCTAGCCCGCTGCCTGGCGGCGCTCGATCCGCGCCCGGCCGAAATCCTGTGCGTCGATGGCGGCAGCGAGGATGACAGCGTGGCAGTGGCGCAAGGCCTCGGCCTGGCCGTCATCGCGTCGCCCAAGGGTCGCGGCCGGCAATGCAACGCCGGCGCCGCCGCGACCACCGCGCCGATCATCCTGTTCCTCCATGCCGATACCTGGCTGCCCGATGATGGCGTGGCGGTGGCGCAGGCCACCATGGCCGATCCGCGCACCGTACTCGCCGGTTTCACCGCCATCCTCGCCGGGCCGAAAAAAACCCGGTGGGTGACGACGGCGCACAATTGGCTGAAAACCTGGTACGCCCCGGCGCTGTTCCGCCCCTGGCTATTCGTGCGCGGCGGGCGGCTGTTGTTTGGCGACCATGCGATGTTCGTGCGGCGCAGCGCCTTCACCGCCATCGGCGGCTTCGACGAAGCGCTTGCTGTGATGGAGGAAGCCGATCTGTGCGTGCGCATCGTCCCCCAAGGCCGCACCCGCCTGCTCAGCCGCACCGTCACCACATCGGACCGCCGCATCGCCGCCTGGGGCGAATGGCGGGCGAATTGGGTCTATCTGAAGGTCGGCATCCGCTGGGGGCTGGGGCTGCGGCTGAAAACTTTGGGGCGATTGTATCCGGACGTGCGCTAGAGGGCTCGGTCGCCACACTGAACCAGACTGTCTGGAAGTGGTGGTTAGCTGCCTTTCGGAAGAGCGCGAGCAGACCCATTTCTTCTCGGCCACAGACGGATCGCACCCCAAGCTGCGCCGACCGCGATGCCCCAACAGACCGCAAGATCCACGCCCAAACCCGAAAGCAGATACGCTCGAACACTCATAGGAAGAGTGGTGAGCCCGGACGGATATGCATAGCATTCCGACCATTCACCCCGCCAAAATGACAGAATTAAGTGGTCGGCGCTAGCCCGCTTAAATGATGGATCACAATCAAGCGGGACAGTTGTCAAGGAAGACCAGATCGAAGGACCTTTCGTGTTGCTTTCAAAACTTCGAA
>NZ_JANPCD010000177.1:0-14384 GCF_031430775.1 Sandarakinorhabdus sp.
AACGTCACGACCAGCAAGGCTGATGTCGATCTGGTCGGGGATCGCGTTCGATGCGCAATCGAGCTGCAATTCGTGGCGAACGATGTTGAGCACCGCGCCGCGCTTCATGCCGGGCGACTTGTCTTCATCGACGAAATGCACCGGCACCTGCACGGTGATCACGGCATCGCCAACCAGACGATAGAAATCGACATGGATCGGGCGATCGCTGACCGGGTGGAACTGCACATCGCGCGGCAGGGTGCGGTGCACGACACCGTCAAGCTCGATCTCGACGACCGAGTTCATGAAATGCCCGGTGTGCAGCTGGCGGACCAGCAGCTTTTCCTCGAGGTGGATGGGGGTTGCGGCTTCACCAGCGCCATAGATCACGGCCGGTACGCGGCCCTCACGGCGCACTGCGCGGGAGGCTCCCTTGCCTGCCATGTCGCGCATCTGGGCCGCGAGCTTCATTGTCTCACTCATTGCTCGCTCCTGAAAATTTTTCGTTTCTCGCCGCGTCCCGGCCTCCAGGGATGCAGAATAGGATGACGGCGAAGGGGCGGGCCATAGGCGAAAGCGCGGGTCAAGGCAAGTTCGGCTTGGGCAGGGCCAGCCAACGGGCGCAGATTGGCCGCCCCGCCCGTTTTTTCGCCACAACGGCGGGGAGCTGATTACTGGATCCGCCTTGGCTTCATGCCCCGCGCCCGCAGTCCCTCGATCAGGCCGTCCTTGCCGCCAAGATGTGCGGCACCCACAGCGATCACCAACCGGCCGGGCTTTGCCAGTCGCGTTTTGATCCAGTCGGCCCAGCGGGCATTGCGATCTGTCAGCAGCAGCCGGCGTGCGCCTGGCGAAATACTGCCTTCGCCGGCGAAATCCCGGGCCAGCACCTCGACATTACCGGCGCGCCACGCCTTCAGGATGGCCCGCAATTGCCGATTGATCGCCTTGCTGTCCTCCACGGCTTCAGCCAGCATCTTGTCCTGATCAGCCTGTGACAGGCCATCCAGCATCGCGAACTGCGCTTCGGCGCTCTCCAGTTCGGCCAGTTTCACCCGACCGGCCAACCGCTTGCGCACCTGGTTTTCCGTGCCGGAATTGGCATCCAGCCCGGCTTCCTTGAGAACGGCCTGTGTCAGCAGGATCGACACCAGCCAGCTTTTCATCTTGTCGAGCGCGGCGGGCGGCATGCCGGTGGCGGCCAGCGCCTTGGCCAGCGCCGGGCGCGCGGACACGGGCACGCGGCCAAGGATGGGGCGCGGCGCCGCAAGCAGGCCGTAACGCGCCATGATCGGCCCCAGCGCGGCCGGATCGTCTGGCAGGATGGCTTCGAGCACCAGCGTGTCGGCGGCGTCCAGCCGGCGGGCCAGCCCCGGGGTCAGCCATTTCAGGCCGGGCGGCATTGCGTGGATGGTGCCCAGGATGGTCGCTTCGCCGGCGGGACCTTTCACGCTCCACAAGGCCGGGGCGGCGAGCGCCGGACCAGCAAGCAGGGCAAGCCACCAAAGGCCGACGAGAACCAGGATCCGCACCGCGCTGGCATAGCGCAGCGCGGGCGATGCTGTCACGCCTCGGCCTGTCACACCTTGGCCCAATATTGGTCCTTGAGCAGGCGCTTGTACAGCTTGCCGGTGTCGTGACGCGGCAACTCGGCCATGAAATCAATGCGTTTCGGGCATTTCACATGGCTGAGGCGCCCTCGGATGAAGACCAGCAACTCAGCCTCCAGTTCCGGTCCCGCGCTGGCCATGTCGCGCGGCTGCACCACGGCATGTACCGCCTCGCCCATTTCGGCATCGGGGATGCCGAACACGGCGACATCGGCCACTTCGGGATGCAGCGTCAGGGCGTTTTCGGCCTCTTGCGGATAGACGTTGACGCCGCCCGAAATGATCATGAACGCCGCGCGGTCGGTCAGGAACAGATAACCGTCATCATCGACATGGCCGATATCGCCGAACGTTGCGCCGTGTTCACCGGTGACGCTGGCGGTCTTTTCCGCGTCATTGTGATAAGAGAATGTTCCGCCACCGTGGAAATAGATGCGGCCCGTCTGCCCTGGCGGCAAGAGCTGGTCATCATCGCCCAGCACCCGGATGGTGCCGAGGATGGATTTGCCGACGCTGCCCGGCTTGGCCAGCCATTCCTGCGGCGTGATGGAGGTGAAGCCGGCGCCTTCGGTGGCACTGTAATATTCATAGATCACCGGCCCCCACCAGGCGATCATGGCGTGCTTCACATCGACGGGGCACGGGGCTGCGGCATGGATAGCGACCTTAAGGCTCGACAGGTCATGCGCCGCGCGTGCGTCATCGGGCAGTTTCAGCATGCGCACGAACATGGTGGGCACCAGTTGGCTGTGCGTGATGCGGTATTTTTCCACCATTGTCAGATAGGTTTCGGGGTCGAAGCGTTCCATGACCACGACCGTGCCGCCGAACTTGTGCGCTGCCATGCAATACCGCAGCGGCGCGGCATGATACAGTGGCGCCGGCGACAGATACATCATGCCGGGGCTGAACTGATACAGCATGGCGACCAACCCGGTCAGCCCGTCGGGCGCATCGATCGGCCCTTCGGGCAGCGGCCCGCGTACGCCCTTGGGCCGGCCGGTGGTGCCGCTGGAATACAGCATGTCGCGGCCGGTGCTTTCGTCTGCGATGCGGGTTTCTGGCTGGGCCGCCAGTGCCGCACCGAGCGGCGTGAAGCCCGGCGCCGCGCCGCCGATCACCAGCCGCGCCGCATCGGGCAAATCCGGTGCTGCCGCAGCGGCGACGCCAGCAAGCGCAGCCGAGGCGAACACCGCTTTGGCGCCCGAATCGGCAATGATATAGCCGGCTTCGTCCGGGGTGAGCTTGGTGGACATGGCAACATAGATCAGCCCGGCCCGCTGCGCACCCCAGCAGATCGGCAGGAAATCGATGTGGTTGTGCATCATCACGGCGATGGTATCGCCGCGCGCCAGCCCAAGCTGGCGCAGCAGGTGCGCAACCTGGTTGGACCGCGCCTCAAGCCCGGCATAGCTCAGCGTTTCGCCGGTGCCGGCCATGATGATGGCGGGACGGCCGGGATCGCTGGCGGCGTGATGAAACGGATGCATGGTCAGATCCTCAAGCAACGACCGGCTGGCGGCGCCGGTCAACCCAGATTGCAGCGGCCATCAGGGCCATGAACAACAGCACAAGCCCGGCGATATTGACGATGACCTGACTCCAGCCGAACTTGCCGACATCGATGAAGAAATAGGCGTATTTTCCCGTCGCGGCCCCCCGGTACAGGCTCCAGAGGCAGTAAAGGAACGGCACCGGCAGCGAAACGGCCAGATCGCGCCACTGCAAGGCCCCGGCCGGGCGGAACCGCCACCACCAGACCGGATAGGCCAGCGGCACCGCCATGTGCAGCACCCGGTCGATGACCAGCCGCAACCCGGTGACATGGTTGAAGCCGATCAGCAGCGTGTTGTAGATCAGCCCGACGACGATGATGTAGACCAGCACGCTGGCCAGCACGGCGGGGCGCGACAGGCCGACCGGGCCATGCCTGGCATAATGTGCGGCAACCACAGCGACTGCCGTGTTCGACCAGATGGTGAAATAGCCAAAAAGCCTTAGCAGGACTTCAGCGGCGGTGCGGTCACCCTTGGCGAGATTGAGGCCGAACTGCGCGGCAACCGCACAGCCGGCAAGGACGGCGATGATGGCGGCGAAGCGGCGGGCGTTGGGGGTTTCCTGCATGACCGGCACGCTAGCGGCTTTGCCGCCGGGATGACAGCCTGTCGGCTTTTGGGGTTTTTGGCAGATTTTTTGGATTTTCTTGGCGCGCAGGCGTGGATTACACCATGGTGCCTGTTGCAGCGGGATGCCGACGGGGCTATCAGGCACCGCATGTTCAAACTACCCGATTACAATGACCGTGCCAAAGCCGCTGCCGAAGCACGGCTGGCCAAGCTCAACAAGTTCAAGGCCGCGCCGCCGCCGAGCGAAGACGCAATGGCCGCCCGCGCCCGTGCCGCCGAAAAGCGCGCCGAGCGTGAAGAAGAGCGCAAGCTGGAACGCGCCGAAAAGGCCCGCCAGGCCGAAGAAAACCGCATTGCACGCGAAGCCGCAGCGGTTGTCGCCGCCGAGCATGCGCGGCTGGACGCCATTTCACGCGATGCCGCGCTGAAGGCCGCCCGCGACGCTCGCTACGCCGCGCGCAAGCAGCGGGTCCGGTAACCGCAATTCCCCCGCCCGCCAGCGGGAGAGGGAATGTCACTTCACGGCGACCACATTGTCGTCGCTGTTGCGGTCCACATATTTGTTGTACGGATCGACCCCGGCAAAGCTGGGCTTCTTCGCCGTCACTAGCCGCAGCTGTGTCTCGCCAGACCGCAATGGCCGGCGCTCCATCATCAGCACGGCGGCACGGTCGAAACTGCCGTCCCCGGGCTTGTCCGTGAACAGGCCGACGTCGATGTCATCGGCCAACGGCGTTTTCGTTTCGCGGCCCTTGCCGTCGGCATACGCCTTGGTCGCCGCCACGGTCAGCGTCGTTTCGAAGCGGCCATCGGCCAGTTTGCGCGTCTGCGCGCCTGTGGCCTTGAGGTCATAGATGGTGATGCGTTCCAGCAGATCGCTGATCAATTGCCTTTCGGCATCATTGCGGGCCAGGCCCTTGAAGCCACCGACAAGCACCGGCGCCCCGGCATAGGGCGCACCCTTGAAGCGATATTGTTTGAGCAGCCCGGCAAGCATGGCATTGACGCGCGCCTCGCCGAGCCGGTCGGCGAGCAGGAACAGCACGAGGCTGCCCTTGCGGTAGTGGATATAGCCCTGGTTCTCGACCCGGCCGAGCGGCAGTTCCTCGATGGCTTCGGACCCGCGACTGCGCAGATAGCTGTCGAGTTCATACTTGAGGAACCGGCGGATCTTGTCGTCGCCATAACGTTTTTTCATCACCATCAGCGCCGAATATTGCGCCAGCGTTTCGACCAGCATGGTCGCGCCCTGCTGGTCGGCCGACACCAGTTGATGGCCCCAATATTGATGCCCAAGCTCGTGGGCGGTGATGTAGGTGACATAGTCGATCTTGTCGGGATCGGCGGCATTGGCCAAAAAGCCGATCGATTCCGAATAGGGCACCGTGCCGGCAAAGGCCTGAGCGAATTCGGCATAGGCCGGGAATTCGATGATCCGGGCATAGTCGAACTGATATGGCCCGAAATTGGCGGTGTAATAGGCAAGGCTGTCCTGCATGGCGCGGATCATGCGCGGCGCGTTCCAGCCGTGATCCGGGTGATGATAGACGGTCAGCGCGACGTTGCCGGCCTTGCCTTGCACCTCGGCATAGCGGGCAGATTGCACCGAGAAAAACGCGATGATCGGCGCCGATGACACGAAACGCGCCGTGCGCCGGCCGGCGGCGGTCACGTCCGACACCCGGCGGCCCGGCGCAATCGGGGTTTGGCCGGCATCGGTGATGACGGTAATATCGCTCATCACCCAGGGCGCGTTGAATAGCATGTTGCGGCGCGTGGCGCTGGCGTCCTCCAGCTTGGGCAGGCGCAGTTCACCCGTCAGCCCGAATTTGCGCCGCGTGATGCGGTCCGCCAGCAGCCCGTTCCGGTCCATGCCGACGGCCAGCGCAAAATCGCCATTGTTGAGAAAGGTGCCGTTTTCCACCAGCGTGCGGTCGGCACCATTGGCACGAAAGCCCCGGTTCCAGCGCCGTGTCGCAAAATCTACAGTCAATTTCGCGCCCGGTGCCAGCGGCTCGGCAAAGCGGTAGATGCGATAGTTGAATGTGTCGTCGCGGCTGGCCAGCACTGCACCGGGCACATCGACGCGCACCATTTCTGTGTCGGGATCGCTGAGCCGCAGATGCAGATCGCGCAAGGGCGCGCCGGTGTCGTTGACGAGGTCATAATGGCCGGCCGCATCGAAACGGCGGATCGCCGGCTTGAGATCGACGGTCATGCGCACATTGGTGACGCTGGGCTGCAGCAGCTTTTCGTACTTCAGATACTTGCGCTCATATTCGGCACTGAGCCGGCTCACATCATCGCGGGTGCGATAATCGTTCAGCACATTGGTGTTGTAGTAGACATAGCTGCCCGCCGCCGCCGCGCCGGCAGTGCCCAGCGTGATCAGCGCCAGCGGCACACCGCGCAGCCGGGCCGGCAGCCGGCGCAGGCGCGGCATGATGCTGGTGTCGGTGCCGCGCCGCCACAACAGATGCGCGCCCACCGCCAGCACCAGCGCCACCAAGCCCCAGTACAGCCGCAGCCACCACGCCCCGGACGCGCCGAGCCGGTCGAGGTTGATGTCGGAAAACCGCACGCTGGGCGTATCGCCATAGGTGTAGAGCGGGTGATCAAAGCCGATATTGCCCAGCGTGATGGTAGCCACCAAATAGACAACCATCACGCCCCAACCGACGTATTTGTTCGGGCTGAGCGCCTGCACGAACACCGCCAGCACCGCCAGCAGCAGCATTTCGATCGTGGTCGGCAGCACATACCAGGCAGCATATTGTTCCGGCGCGATGCCGGTATAGCCGCGCAGCAGCTGGATGAGCACGGCGGCCAGCACCGAGACCATGAGCGTGGAAAACAGCACGCCGACCAGCGCCAGCACCTTGGGTACCAGATAGGCCCAGTTGGGCAGCGGCGTGGCGTCCATGATCTCGTGGAATTTGACCTGGCGGTCGCGCCAGACCAGCTCGCCGGCATAATAGATGGCGATGATCAGCGGGATGATGCCGAAACTGCCCGCCAGCAGCGAGATCAGCCCGAAGGTCGCGGGCCGCGCCGGCGTGCCGTAGATCTCGCCGGAAAACCACAGCGAGCCGCCGGCATTGAACAGCCCGACGATCAGCAGCACGGCAAACGCCGGGCTGCGGAACAATTGCGCCATTTCAAAGCGCGTGCGCGCAGTCAGCCGGGCCATCCCAGCCTGCGCAGGGCGCGGCGCCGGCAGCACGGCAACGGTCATCGGCGCGGTCGCTGCCAGCCGGGCAGCGCTTTTCGCAGCCTTTGCCGCGCCGCGCCGTGACAGGCCGCGCTCGGCAAAGCTGAACCTTGCATAGGCAAGGCCCAGCGCCAGCAACGCCGCGCCGAACCAGATCAGCCGGTTGAGCAGCAGGTCGCCAGCCAAAGCCGGCATCATGGTGTTGCTGTCGGACGAGGTCCAGTAGCGGGTGATGTTGCCGACCGCCGCAAAGCCGAACGGTTCGATCAGCCCGGCCAGTTCCCGCATTTCCGGCTTGGAGCGCAGCCAGCCGTTCAGCACGACATAGAGCACGAGGAACACCACGACGCCGACATAGGAATACATCATCGAGCGCGTCATGGTGGCGACCGCAAAGAAGATCGCAGCCGTGAGGAACACATTGGGCAGCGCCAGCCCGAAATAGGCGATGGCATAATATGACGGGTTGTTCGGACCCAGGGTTTCGGGGTCCAGCCAGGGCATCATCGAACCGATCCAGATCGCCAGCGGCACAGCGGCAAACGCCAGCGCGGCGGCCGCAAAGGCGCCGGCAAAGCGCGCGAACAGATAGTCGAACTTGGCCACGCGCGTCGTCTTGACCATCGGGCCAAAGCCGCTTTCGTCGTCGCGCACGATGACATTGGCGACAAAGGCCGTCGTCACGAACATGAAGAACAGCGACAGGATCATGTGGATCTGCCCGATGGCCTGCGGGCTGTTGACATGGACGTTGCCGCCCGCGCCGATCTGGATTTCATCGACGGTGACAGCGCCGAATGTCATCAGGAAGAACAGGATGGCGACCACCCAGAACACCGGATTTTTCAGCTGATAGCCCAGCTCGAACCGGGCGATACTTGCGAACATGCGGCGCTCCCGGCTCAGGCGGCCAGCGCCGGGCGGCGCGAGCGCGCCAGCGTGGCGAAATAGACATCTTCCAGCCCGCCTTCGACGGATGCGAAACCGTCACCCGCGTCGGTATCGGACAGCACATGGATGATGGTGCGGCCAGCAAACAGCCGCGTCGAAATCACCTCATGCGTCGCCTGGCGCTCTGCCAGTTCGTCGCGCGTTATGGTGCGTGCCCAGACGCTGCCGCGTGCCTGCGCGATCAGGTCCTGCGGCGCGCCCTGCAACTGGATGCGCCCTGCGGCCAGCACGGCCATGCGCGGGCACAGATCGGCGACGTCCTCGACGATATGGGTGGACAGGATGACCACGACGTTCTCGCCGATTTCGGCCAGCAGGTTGAGAAAGCGGTTGCGCTCCTCCGGGTCCAGCCCGGCAGTGGGTTCATCGACGATGATCAGGCGCGGACCCCCAATCAGCGCCTGGGCAATGCCGAAACGTTGGCGCATGCCGCCCGAAAACCCGGCGATGGCCTTGTTTCGCACCGTCCACAAATTGGTCTGGTTCAGAAGCGTTTCGACCGTCGCCTTGCGGTCGGCGCGCGATGACACCCCCTTGAGCACCGCCATGTGATCGAGCATGTCATAGGCCGACACACGCGGATACACGCCGAAATCCTGCGGCAGATACCCCAGCGTCTCGCGCAGCGCTTCGGGCTGGGCGATGACATCGATATCGCCGAACCGTATCTTGCCCTGCGTCGGCGTTTGCAGCGTCGCCACAGTGCGCATAAGCGTCGATTTGCCGGCGCCATTGGGGCCGAGCAGCCCGAACATGCCGTTTGGGATGGACAACGTCACATCATCGAGCGCGCGCGTGCCGTTTGGGTAGACATGGGTGACATGTTCAAGCGTGAGCATGGGAATTCCTTGGTTACGCACGTGTTTTAGTCTAAGTGTATTGCCCGTGTAAAGCAGCGAATATCTGGATGTTTGCATGGCATCGGAAAGCCTTTTAGCGTGGAAGCCAATGCGCGATTTGATCACCCAATCCGCCCGGCGGCTGCTGGAGACGCATCTGCCCGAGGTGGCCGTGCGCCAAAGCAGGACAGGCCGGTTGCCCGATGGTTGGCAGGCAATGACCAAGTCGGGCCTGCTGCTGGCGCTGCGCCCCGATAGCGGGATCGGACGCGCCGATGCGCTGGCGCTGGCCGAGGTGGCGGGCGCCCATGCCAGCCCTGGACCAATCGCGGAGACGATGCTGGCAAATTGGCTGCTGGGTCTCGCCGGCCTGCCGCCCGCGACCGGCCCGGCGACGGTTGCGGTACTGGCAGGTGCGGCCATCAATGACGGCCAATTGACGGGCCGTGCGGCGGGTGTGCCATGGGCAATGCCCGGCGTGGAGATCATTGCCATCGGCGGCGGTGCTCTGGTCCGCAGTTGGGCGCCGGCGCTGCTTGCCGAACCCAGCATTTCGGGCCTGCCGCGCGCTTCGGTGACAGTGGCCGCATCCGTCGCGGCAAAGGCCCCCGAGGTGGATATCCAGGCAGCGATGGCGGCTCTGCGCACCCATGAGATCGCCGGCGCGCTGGCGACGATATTGGCGATGACCACCGAATGGACCGGCACTCGCGTGCAATTCGGCAAGCCGCTCAGCCGCAACCAGGCCGTGCAGCATGGCCTTGCCCGGCTGGCCAGCGAAGCCGCCGCAGCCGGCGCCGCCGCATCGCTGGCTGCCGGCGCCTTTGGCCGCGCCGACACCCGGCTGACCATCGCCGCCGCCAAGGCTCGCGCCAGCGAAGCCGCCGGTATCGGTGCCGGCATCGCGCACCAGTTGCACGGCGCCATCGGCTTCACCGCCGACCACCGGCTTCACCTGTTCACCCGCGCGCTGTGGCAATGGCGCGACGATGCTGGCAATGAGCATGACTGGGCCGCAGAATTGGGCGCAGCTACGTTGGCCGCGCCCACATTCTGGCCGATGGTCACGGCGCTGTGACGCATTTTCCCGCCGTGCCTCCATCCGACGCTGCCGAGGCCCTGCGCGGCGAAGTGCGGGCGTTTCTGGCCGACACCTTGGGGGCCATGCCGGCGGCGCAGCGCGCCCATAGCTGGAATGGCCATGACCCGGCCTTCAGCGCCGCATTGGGTGCACGCGGCTGGATCGGCATGACCTGGCCGCGCGCCTATGGCGGGCACGATCGCAGCGCGCTGGAGCGCTATGTCGTCATCGAGGAACTGCTTGCCGCCGGGGCGCCGGTGGCGGCGCACTGGATCGCCGATCGGCAATCGGGGCCACTGATCCTGAAATACGGCACCGAGGCGCAAAAACGCAGCCTGCTGCCCGCCATGGCCGCCGGCACCAGCTTTGCCTGCATCGGCATGAGCGAGCCAGGGTCGGGATCGGACCTTGCCGCGGTCAGCACCCGCGCCGAAAAAATGCCGGGCGGCTGGCGCATCAACGGCACCAAGTTATGGACGACCTTTGCCCATCGCGCGCACTGGATGATCCTGTTCTGCCGCACGTCTGGCAGCAGTGCAGACCGCCAGGCCGGCACCAGCCAGCTGATCGTCGACATGACCACGCCCGGTATCACGGTGCGCCCGGTGCTCGACCTGATGGGCGACCATCATTTCAACGAGGTGGTGTTCGACGATGTGACGGTCGGCGAGGACGCGCTGGTCGGCACGCAGGGCCAGGGCTGGGCGCAGGTGATGAGCGAGCTTGCCTATGAACGCTCCGGCCCGGAACGGTTCCTGTCGACCATGACGCTGTTGTCGGGACTGGTCGCGGCGCTGGGTGCGGACGCACCGGCTGCGGCCCATGCCCCCATCGGGCGCATGACGGCACATCTGGCCGTGCTGCGCCACATGTCGCGCGGCGTGGCGCAATTGCTGCAAGACGGCGCCGACCCGGCACTGGAGGCGGCCATCGTCAAGGACTTGGGCGCCATGTTCGAACAGGAGGTGCCCGAAATTGCCCGGGCGCTGGTCGCCCATGTGCCATCTGCGAAAATGACGCAGGATTTTCTGGAAACACTGCACTTCACGGTGCAGATGGCGCCGTCCGTCAGCTTGCGCGGCGGCACGCGCGAAATCCTGCGCGGCATCATCGCGCGCGGTCTTGGAATTAGATAGGAAACACGCATGACCGACCATGTTCTCTATGACCGCGACGGCCCGGTCGTCACGCTGACGCTCAACCAGCCGGAACTGCGCAACCCGGTGTCGGATAACGACATGGTCGATGCGATTCTGGCTTCGCTCGACCGACTGGAGACCGACCCGGAAGCCCGCGTTGCCATATTGACCGGCGCGGGCAGCGCGTTTTCGTCAGGCGGCAACCTCAAGAAAATGGCCGCCGGCGAAGGGCTTGCCGCCGCTGCGCCGGTGCAGACGCGGGTGAATTACAAGCGCGGCATCCAGCGGCTGCCGCGTGCCTTTGCGCGGCTGGATGTGCCGATCATCGCGGCGGTCAACGGCCCCGCAGTGGGCGCCGGCTGCGACCTGGCGCTGATGTGCGACATCCGCATCGCCGGCCGGTCGGCAAAATTCGCCGAAAGCTTCGTCAAGCTTGGCATCGTGCCCGGCGACGGCGGCGCCTGGCTGCTGCCCCATGTGGTCGGCCACGCCCGCGCCGCTGAAATGGCGTTGACCGGCGACACGCTGAATGCCGACGAGGCGCTGGCGTTCGGGCTGGTATCGCGCGTCGTCGAGGATGCCGATTTGCTGGGCGCGGCGCGCACCATCGCGCTGAAAATCGCCGCCAACCCCACCCAGGCCGTGCGCATGACCAAACGCCTGCTCTGGGAAGCCCGCACCGCCAGCCTGGACACCATCCTCGATATGTCGGCGGCCATGCAGGCGCTGGCGCACGCAACCGACGACAACCGCGAGGCGATGGCGGCGTTTCTGGAAAAGCGGGCGCCGAAGTTTACGGGGAGCTGAGGTAATCTGCGCTCACCGCGCTTATGTCCGGTATTGGGCCGTTTCCGGAATCACCACTTCCGGACACACTGGCGGGATAGCAGCCATTCATCTGCTCGGGAAAAGAATTCCTGATTCCGGCGCAGCTCAAGCCGTTCCTTGATCGGTGTGCAAAAGGCTGCTTTGCCGGAGGCGGCCATCCGCCTGTGGTTGAGCCGCCGGCCGGTCAAGTGCGGATTGGCACCTATTCACATCCTTGCGCCTGCAGAACGGCGGCTGCGGTATCGCGCCGGGGCGCGGCAGGATTCTGCTCGGCTACGCAGCCGACGTCCTGCGCCAGGGCTCGGCCGCCGCTGCGAAATAGATGTGCCAGACATGGCGCCACGGCAGCACGAGCGGGGTCAGCACGATCGCGATGCTGCACGCGTAAACATTGGCCCAAACAGCGTCCGTCATCCGGTCCGCAGCGTAGAGCGGCAACGCGGTGAAGACGAACCAGAGAGCCTTCCAGATAAATTCGTAGAATATGACAGGCATCATCTTCAACGGGTAACGAAGCCCGAGCAGTGCCAGTGGCGACAGGGCGGCAAGCAGGCTGTACTGCGCACCGCTCGCGATGCCCCACTCATGGCTATGATCGAGCAATGCCGGCCAGAAGACCGCCGCTGTGCCAAACCCCATCAAGGCATAATAGGCGCGCAGGATGTTGAGCCTGAGCAGTGAAACGCCGGTGTTGGTTCTGGCTGCCATCGCTCAAACTCCCTGCTTCAAGATGGCGTCGATGGCTGCAAGCGATCGCGACTGACTCACCATTTTGTTTTCGATTTGCGTCGACGACGCAGTGTTCCTGCCCGCCATTGCCGCATGGATTTCGGCAAGGGCCTTGAAATCGGCTTCTTCCCACAACCTCGTCTGAGCGGCCGCGCAGGATGGCGCATGCTTCATTGCGAAGTCAGCGCGATAGTTATGAGGTAAATTGCAGGGTGCATCAGCTATCCTCCTCGCGGTTGGTGATGGATTGCGCAGACGGCGTCGCGCCCCGAACGCGGCCCGTACCAAGCAGGTTAATGGCCAATTCAATTGCCCAACGTCGCCGAAATTCCCGGCGCCCTCGCCCGCCGCCAGTCGTCGAACCGGACCTTGCCCAGCCAGAACAGCATCACCGGCAATGGCGCCAGGGCGAGCGCGGACAGCAGCGCCGAGCCCTGCAACGCCTCGGGAAACACCTGTTGTTGTCCAAGGAAGAACGACCCCGAGGCGATGAACAGCGAAAAGCACATGCGCCAAAGATGCCGTGCGATCCGCGCGACGTTGGTCAATTGCCGTCGCACCAGGAAATTCAATTCGCCGGCGGCGGCGAAAGCGCCGGCAATGGTGAAGAGCAAGAATGCCTGTGGCGGCGACCCGTCCACCGTCCCGCTGGGGCTGGCTGCGCCCATCCGCATCAGGATCACGCCAGCGGCGGTAATCGACAGGGCAACGATGAGCCCGATGACTTCTGGCGCACCGGCTTTGGCATCACGCCGCCGCGCCGCCACGGTGCCGCTGACCAGCAGGTACAGCGCCATGATTCCGGCGACGAAGTTCGGCCGCTGCCCGGTGTCCAGGAACGGCGCCACGCCAGCGCCGATGGCATATGCCATGAACATCGCCATGAAGAACACCGATCCCGCCGCGCGGTGGACCTTTTGGCCCTTGCGCGCGGCCAACGCCACGACGCCGGTCACCATGCCGATCGCCCCGCCGGTGATGTGCGCCCATAACAGGGCATCGGCGCCCAAATGCATCCAGACCGGATCGCCCGGCCCGGCCTCCAAGTTGTTTGCCAGCGCGATCGAAGGCAGCAACGCGGCGGCGGCGGCGAACAGGACGGACGAAATGGCAATGCGGGATGTCATGAAACCCTGATTGTCGATATGCCGGTCCGGTGCCATGACCATGCGTATCGCGCGCATGACCGTTTGTAACACCAAGGGTGCTTTCGATGTCGAATCTGACCGCATCAGCTGGGCTTGTTGCTGGCCTGATCGCGTTCGCTGTCGATCGGGGCGCGGATCGTGCGGCGCTGATGGCCAGGGTCGGTCTGCGGCCCAACGAACTCGATAATGCCGACAGCCGCCTGCCGTTCGAAACCTATATGGCCGTGATGCGCGCGGCGCAGGACCTGTGCGGCGACCCGGCGCTGGCGCTGCATTTCGGTGAGGCCGTCGATCTGGCGGATCTGTCGATCGTCGGGCTGATCATGAACGCCTCGGCCACCATGGGCGACGCCTTCGCCCAGATGCAGCGACTTGGCCGGCTGACGCTGGAGACCGAGGGGCTCAGCGAGGGGCCGCGCTTCGCGCTCACGATGCGCGAAGGGCAGATGTGGATGGTCGATACCCGCACCAATCCTGACGCCTTTCCTGAACTGACCGAAGGGGCCTTTGCACGGCTGGTCTGCGGCCCGCGCCGCTTCCTGCCCAAGCCGCATGTGCTGGAGGTTCATGTCACCCACAAGGCGCCGGCTTATCGGGCTGAATATGATCGCATCTTCCAGTGCCCGGTGACCTTTTCCAGCGGCTGGAACGCCATGCGGTTCGATCCGCAGATTGCCACCTGGCCAGTCGCGCTGCAGCCGCGCTATGTCTTCGGCGTCCTGATCCAGCGGGCCGACGAT
>NZ_JANPCD010000178.1:0-11782 GCF_031430775.1 Sandarakinorhabdus sp.
GGGACGCGGAGCCTTTGGGCTTTCCTTCGGGTAGCGGCGCCGATGCGGTCGGTGCTCTGCAGATCTTCGTGAACCACGAAACCCTCCACCGCCTTCGCGACGCCTGGGACTTTGATGGCCCAGCGTTCTCCGAGATCGGCCCGGAGCAGACAATGGTGTTTTGACCCTGCGCCACTGTCTCCGCCAGCCGAGGGTGTCCCGGCGACCGGCCAAGCCTGCAGACGGCCCTCCCCGTGTGCAATTTCGCCGTGTCGTTCGGGACACCCACCAATCAAGCCGGGCGCACGCCTGTGCTTCGCGCCGGGCGCCGCGCCAATGGCGATGACCGCGATCCTGCTGGCCATCTGGCAGGTCGGCCTGCACGAGGTGCTGCTGGTCACCGCCGCCGCGATAGCGCTGCTGGGCGCGGACGACCTTGCGGTCGACCTGATCTTTGTGTTTCGCATCGTCACCAGCCCGGGCCGGCGGCGGACGCCGACCCCCGACATGATGCGCCGGACAAGGCCCCTGCCCATCGCCATTTTCGTGCCGGCCTGGGACGAATCGCCAGTCATTGCCCAGATGCTCGCGCAGCTGACTGCGACGCAGCGCTATCCCGACTACCGGGTGTTTGTCGGGCTTTATCCCAATGATCCTGCCGGGCGTCTTGCCGTCGGTCAGGTCGCCGACCCGCGCATCACGCCGGTCATCAACCCCGCTACAGGCCCAACCACCAAGGCCGATTGCCTCAATGCGCTCTGGCAGGCGATGTGTGCCCATGAGACGCACCACGGCCTGACCTACAATGCCGTGGTGTTGCATGATGCCGAAGATGTCGTGCACCCGCAGGAGCTGACGGTATTCGACGCGATGATCCCAGGCAACGCCATGGTGCAGTTGCCGGTGCTGCCGCTGCCCGACCCGACATCGTTGTTTGTCGCCGGGCATTACATGGACGAATTTGCCGAAAGCCACGCCAAGGAACTGGTGGTGCGGCAGGCGCTGGGCGCCACTGTGCCATCAGCCGGAGTCGGCTGCGCCATCGATCGCGCCATGCTGGGCCGGATTGCGGCGGCAGCCGGCGGGCGGCCGTTTCATGCCGACAGCCTGACCGAGGATTATGAGCTCGGCCACCGGGTGCGGGTGCTGGGCGGGCGCACGGTGCTGGTCCGCACGCGCCATGATGGCGGCCTGGTCGCCACGGCGGAATATTTCCCCGGCGAACTCGGCGCCGCTGTCCGGCAAAAGGCCCGCTGGCTGACCGGCATCGCGCTGGCGGGCTGGGATCGGATCGGCTGGCACGGCGGTGCGGCCGACCGCTGGATGCTGCTGCGCGACCGCAAGGCGCCGTTGGCCGCGCTGCTGACATTGATCGCCTATTTTCTGCTCTTGGCCATGATCCTCGACGGCGCGATGCGGCTGGCCTTGCCAGCGGCAGCGCGCATGCCGGCGGTGACAACCGGCTGGGTATTGACGCTGCTATGGGTCAACTGGGCCATGCTGTGCTGGCGGCTGATGCTGCGGGCGCTGTTCACCACTTATGCCTATGGGCCGGTCGAAGGCTTGCTGGCGGTGCCGCGCGCGATGGTCGGCAACATCATCAACGCCGGCGCCGCATGGCTGGCGCTGCGCCGTTACTGGGGCATGCTGCGCGGCGGCAGGCTGACCTGGGACAAGACGCGCCACCGCTTTCCGGAGCCGATATGACCCCGGCGGGCAAGCCTCTGCGCGCGCTGGCGTTGATCGGTGCCGTGTCCACTGGCTGGCTGCTGGGGCGCATGCCAGCCCTGAGCAGTGATTATCGGCAGGCGCTGAGCGAGATCGCCGCGCCGCCGCAGGTGATACCCAAGTCCGCAACGCCGCCGTCATCTGTTGCGCCAGCAGGGCCGCCGCCAGCTCTGGCGGTCCAGGCACAGGCGCCGCCGCCAGCCGCTCCGCCACCAACGCCTGCGCCCATTTACATTGTCGTCAACATGCCGCCGATGATGGCGGTGCCCAGCTTTGCGCCGCCGGTCTCGGCTGCCTATCAGGGACCAGCCTATCAGCAGCTTGCCGCGACAGACGAGCCGCCAGGCGTCAAGCCGCCGCTGCTGGCCGAAGCACCGATGCCAACCCTGCCGCCGCCGGGATATGACCAGGCCGTCCGCGCCTATGCCGCACTGTCAGCCGGTGAACGGCGGACGGCTGCCGCGCTGTTCGATACCGCGCTGGCGCAGGCGCCCGACAATGCCGGCTGGCAAAAGGAACGCCGGGCGCTGGGTCGCCGCTGGTCGGGCGAGGCGTTCAGCCTGCTTCGCCAGCTTGGCCCCGTCGGTCCCACCGCCAGCCCGGTGCTGGGCGGCGGGCAAAGCGGCGGCGTGCTGGCGTACACCATCAATCCGCTGGCACGGCGGCCGCTGGCAATTGCCGCACGCGCCAACATCGCCGGCGATGCGCAAGGCGTGCTGCCCGAAACGGCGCAGGGCGCGCTGGGGGTGCGCTGGACGCTGTTACCCGGCGTGTCCATCAGCGCCGAGCGGCTGTTTGCGCTGGGATTTGCAGCCCGCAACGGCTGGACGATGCGCGCAGCCGCCGGCGGCAGAACCGGGCGCTTTTCGGGTTATGGCGAAGCCGGCATCATCGACAATGGCGACATCTATGCCGGGGCGCAGGGCCGAGCCGAGCTATGGCAGACCCGCTATTTCACACTGGCTGCCGGCGCCTGGGGCAGTGTGCAAACCGGCGACCTGTTGCTCGGCCGGTTCGATATCGGACCGAGCCTGTCGACCCGATTGGGACCATTGCGGTTCGAGGCTGATTGGCGCTTTCGTGTCGCCGGCAATACCGATCCGGGCAGCGGCCCTGCGCTGACCGTTTCGGCAGGGTTCTAGCGCCCCGACCTTAACACCCCGACTCTAGCGATTATCGTTGGCGACCCGCCGGCGCTCGGCCAGCTTGCGCAGCAGGGCGCGGGTGCGCAAATGGCCAAGCAGCTCGTTGATAAGCGACACGCCGCGCTCGGCCATGTCGAGTGCCTTGTCCTCGCCGACCTGTCCGGCAGTGTGTGACAGGAACTGATGCACCTCCTGCGTCGTCAGCCAGTCGATCAGCACCGAATAGAGCCGCATCTGCGCACCATCGAACCCCAGGTCTCGGCTGAAGCCGATGGCGGCCAGGTCACCCATGGTTTTCAGGATGGCCGCGTCGCGCTGGCTGATGCGGCCATCGGCGTCGGCAACGACCTGCGCATCGCGCATATGTTCGGCCAGTTCGTCAGGCGCAATATCAAGTTCGGCTGGCAACACCCGCGCCGGCCCGGCGGTTTCCAGCCGCTGTGCCAGCAAGGCGTCGAGCATGGGAAAGGCGTCCGGCATCAGCCAGCGGTCGGCATCTTCGGCCTCCAGCAACGTGCGGATCACCGACAGCGGCAAAAAGCGTTCTTCCTGCAGGCGCTTGATGGCCTTGAGGCGGCTGACATGGGCCGGGCCATAGCTGGCCGAATTGCGGCTGGCCCGGTCCGGTTCGGGCAACAGGCCTTCGCGGATATAATAGCGGATTGTCTCCCGCCCGACCCCGCTGGCCTTTTCAAGATCGCGCATCCGCATGACAAAGGGCTGTAGCAGCTTTTGCCCGGCGTGCTAAACCCCGGCCATGCAGGCCTTTGCCCAGCTTCTCGACAATCTGCTTTATACCGCGTCCCGCAACGCCAAGCTGCGGCTTATCGGCGATTACCTGCGCGCCGTACCCGATCCCGATCGCGGCTGGGCGCTGGCGGCGTTGACCGGCGGGCTTGATCTGCGGGCCGTGCAACCCAGCTTGCTCAAGGCCTTGATCGCGGAGCGGGTGGACCCGGTGCTGTTTGCACTGTCCCATGATTTTGTCGGCGACATGGCCGAAACCATCTCGCTGCTCTGGCCCGAGCCGCCCGGCGAGCGGCCGCCCGCGCCCGGCGTCGATGATGTCGTGCAGGCGCTGTCAGGCCTGAAACGCGCCGAGGCGCCGCCGGTGGTGGCCGCATTGCTGGACCGACTGGATGCGCAAGGCCGCTATGCGCTCATCAAGCTGGCCACCGGCGCGCTGCGTATCGGCGTATCGGCGCGGCTGGCGAAAACGGCGCTGGCCGATACGTTCCGCCTCGACCTGGAGGCGGTTGAGGAAGTCTGGCACGGCCTGTCGCCGCCCTATGCACCGCTGTTTGCCTGGGCCGAGGGACGCGGGCCGGCGCCGCATGCCGGCGACACACCGGCGTTCCGGCCCTTCATGTTGGCACCGCCGCTGGAGGATGAGGCTATCGACCTGCACGCCTATGCCGCCGAATGGAAATGGGACGGCATCCGCGTGCAGATCAGCCATGCCGGCGGGCAAACGCGGCTGTACAGCCGCACCGGCGATGACGTCAGCGGCAGTTTTCCCGATGTTGCCGGCGCCTTTGCCAGCCATGCGACGCTTGATGGCGAACTGATGGTGCGCGGCAGCGCCCAGATGGACAGCGCCGGCAGTTTCAATGCCTTGCAGCAGCGGCTGGGCCGCAAGGCGCCGGCGGCAAAGCTGATGGCGCAGGCACCGGCGTTCGTGCGGCTTTATGATGCGCTGCTCATCGGCGGCGAAGATCTGCGCGCCCTGCCCTGGCACGCCCGCCGCACCCGGCTGGAGGCGTTGGTGCCGATGCTCGACCCTGCGCGTTTCGATATCAGCGCGCTGGTGGAGGCGCCGGACATGGCCGCGCTGGGTGCCATACGGGCCGGCGCCCGCGACGCCGCCATCGAAGGGCTGATGCTCAAGCGCCGCGACAGCCCCTATGTCGCCGGGCGGCGCACCGGGCTTTGGTGGAAATGGAAACGCGACCCGCTCAGCATCGATTGCGTGCTGATGTATGCCCAGCGCGGCCACGGCAAACGGTCTGGATTGTTCAGTGATTACACCTTTGGCTGCTGGAGCGACGATGGCGCGCTGCTGCCGGTCGGCAAGGCCTATTCGGGCCTCACCGATGCCGAGCTGGCCGAGCTCGACAAATGGATCCGCGGCCATGCGCTGGCGCGGTTCGGCCCGGTGCAAGAGGTGGAAAAGGCGCTGGTGCTCGAAGTGGCGTTCGACGCCGTGCAGGCCAGCGCCCGCCACAAATCCGGCCTCGCCCTGCGATTTCCGCGCATCGCCCGCATCCGCACCGACAAGCCGGCACACGAAGCCGACCGGCTGGAGACGCTGCGCGCCCTGATTCGCTAGTTGCTTGTTTGCATCGGCACCGGGGCGCGGGCCGGTGCCGGCTCCGATCCAACGCAAGCCGCGTCAGCTGCTACCCCGCGAGCGCCGCTCGCCGCGCCGATTGCCGCTGGTCGCCGATGACAGGCGCCGCACCTTGGGCTTGCCCGAAGGCGCCGGCTGTGGCGGCGATTCCACCTCATTGGCCCCCAGCGTCAAATCAAAGCCCAGCATGTCAAAGCTTTCGGCCATGTGCGTCGGCAGTTCGGCGGTGACATCCAGCTTGACGCCGTCCGGGCCATCGATGCGCAGCCGCCGTGCATGCAGGTGCAGCTTGCGGCTGATGCCGCCGGTCAGGAACGATTCCTTGCCGCCATATTTGCCGTCACCCACCAACGGGTTGCCGATGGCGGCGGCATGGACGCGGATCTGGTGCGTGCGGCCCGTGACGGGCATGAACGCCACCCAGGCGGCGCGCGCCGCCGCCCGCTCGATGACGCGATAGCGGGTCTTGGCAGCAAGGCCGTTTTCATAATCGACATGCATCTTCTCTCCGCCGCTGCCCGGCTGCTTGGCCATCGGCGCATCGATTTCGCCCTCGGTCAGGCGCGGCGCCGCAATGGTCAGCCCCCAATAGGTCTTGCGGGCATCGCGCGCCGAAAACGACTTGGCAAAAAACGCCGCGCCGCGCCCGGTGCGGGCAATCAGCAGCACGCCCGACGTATCCTTGTCGAGCCGGTGGACAAGGCGCGGCCGCGTCGTGGCATCATATTGCAGCGCATCCAGCATGGCATCGACGCTGGTGGTGATGCCGGTGCCGCCCTGCGTGGCCAGGCCCGGCGGCTTGTTGATGACGATGGCGTGCTTGTCGCGGTAGATGACCAGGCTGCGCATATATTCGATCTGGTCGTCGCTCAATTCGGCGCGGGGGCGCTGCGCCGGGCGCGCAGGGCGCGGCGCGGCTTCGACCGGCAGGGTATCGGGCCAGGTCAGCGCCTGTCCGGCAGCGATACGGTCGCCCGGCCCGGCCTTGGCCGCGTCCAGCCGCACGGCGCCGGTTTTCGACCAGCGCGAGATGATGTTGAACGAAATCCCCGGCTGGTGGCGCTGGAACCAGCGGTCGAGCCGGATGCCGTCGTCATCCTCGGCAATAATGGCATTGGGCATCAGACAAGCCTTGCAAGATAAACGCCGGCCAACACGGCAAAGACGCTGCCCGCCACGGACGACACGGCATAGGCAGCGCCCAGCCCCACATCGCCGCGCAGGATCATGGTGTGAATTTCCAGGCTGAACGCCGAGAATGTGGTGAAACCGCCAAGCAGGCCGACACCGACCAGCAGCCGCAGCCCCTCATCGCCCGTCCCGCGCGCCAGCAACCCGGCAAGCAAGCCCATGGCCAGCCCCCCGATGATGTTGACCGCCCAGGTGCCGAACGGAAATCCCGGGCCGAGATTGGCCTGCGCCCACCCACCGACCAGATAACGCAACGCCGAACCCACCCCGCCGCCAACGGCGACAAGGACAAGTGGCGAAATGGCGGAAAGCGACGGCATGGCGGGTGCCATAGCGGGTTGGGGACAAAAGCGCGAATCGGATGATGATGGCGCGGCGTGAAGGCGTCAGTTTTGTCACCGCGCCGCCAAGCCGAGAGGGCCTGCCGTCGATTACTTCGGACTTTGCGCCGTATATTGGAAGTAGACGAACTTGACGGTTTCATGAGGTTTTGGCGCGCGGCCGCTGTCTGCTTGCGCAGGGTTTGGGGCATGGCCGACGATGCGAAAGAACACGGCTAGCCTTGCACGAAACACCATGTGTAGGACAGGGTGAGCACGGCCATTTTGTCATGCGGGCTGGCGACAAATGGCGGCTCCCGGCCCAGAGTCGGACGCTCCCCGATCGGTATGCAAACAACCGCTTTTGCCGGAACCGGTCCGCCACTTGACGATGTCGGTCGGTCTGAACCGCCCATGTGGACCCGTCAGGCCTGGAACTGCACCTGCATACCAAGACGCCTGTGTGTGTGACCGAGAGCCGGCGGCAATCTCGCTGTTTATCACGTCCGCTGTTTGAACGTCACCTGCCGGTCAATCATGCTGCGAAATCCTCACACGGCGCCAGCCATTGCTCAGGCTTCTCGCGGCAGCATGGAGGCTCGCCGTTGCCTGGCCACGGCACCTATCAGGCCAAACCAGGCTATCATCATCACCCAGGTGGTTGGCTCCGGAACCGCATTGAAGGCACGCGCCGACTGGGTCCAGGCTGCCGAATTGCGGCCTACAGCGAGTCCTGCGTCGTTGTCGAAACGGAAGTGGATGCCGCCCCACAACCGACTCATGGCCGACTCGTCTGCAGCGGCTTCGAAGCCGGTCCAACAACGCTCTACCGAATAGGTAAGGCAGAATGCGTCGCTACCGCCGAAGGTGTTGGACAGGATCCTTGCGCCTGCGCCGGAAACCGCAGAAAGCCCCGAACTATACGCGGCATAAGGTGGATTGATGAGCCAGGAATTCCAAGCCGCGTCGATGAGCGTGTCCGGGTTACCGTCAGTATCGGCCGCACGGATCGCAGTGAGCGGACGCCAGAAATCATAGTGTAGTTTGGCGTCCCAGGTGGCAATGAACGCATCATGCGTGGCGACGGATAGCTGGGCCATCAGCGTCGCGTTTTCCAACACGCTGTTGCCGCTGATTTGCGCACGGTCGATCGCGGCTCGGATCCACGGGCTGAAGGGCGTCGTTGCCCAGAAGGTCGCCGCCGCCGTCTGGTCGGCGGTCCGGCTTGCGCTGGCGAGGGCGCCGATGTCTTTTACTTCATTGAAGGCGGCGGCGTATTCGGCACTGCCGAGCGAAGGCGGGGCACCGGGACGCAGCTGGCTGTTCGAAGTCAGCAGCCAAGGCGTAACTGAGCCTAACTGGGTGAAAGCAAACGGAGCATTTCCCGGTGGTGTCGGTGCCCAGCGACCCGGAAGGCCTGACGGGGTGTAGGGCACGACCGCGTTCGCGCCGTCGGAGCTGCGGATATCCAGCACTTTTGCAGCAATAGCCGCGCCATAAGCGACGCCGTTGGTCTTTGCTGGGCCCGCAGCAATGAGTGCGAGGCTGTCGGACAGCGCCTGGTCGAGTTGCGCCTGCTTGCTGGGATACAGCGTGACGAGAATCCTGTGAGCAGCGACCGAAGTGGCAGCGCGGGTATCGCCGCCATTTTTTTCAAGGCTGCCAGTGTAGCCGTAGTTGGGCCGTCCAAGGGTGCCATTGACAGCGTCGTGAATAGCAACACCGAGCATCGCGGCGTGACGGCCGACCACAGGCGGCGGGCCAGTGGTGGCTGAAAGGAACTGCTCGTGCCAGAACAGCACGGGGTCGCCGGTCACCGGCTCGATCCCGGCAGCGGCAGGAGTGACGGCGGCAAACATCGCGATGCAAGTCGCATAGACTGCTTGGCTGAGTTTCATGACTGGCCTCCACCATAACAATGACAGACGGAATCGCAGCTGTTGGCTGCAGGTCATGCCATATGCATGCCCCATTCGCAGCGAACTCCAGTGCTCGCTATCGAACGTCAACTTGCCAACACATTTGACCGATGAACACACCCGCAACTGATTTCTAGCTGATGAAAAGCTGATTTTGCGGGCTGGGAGTATCGGTCCGCGAAAATCAGTCGACCTGGTCGGGGCGTGTACCACTCTTTCTCCAGTAGGAGGCCAGACCAAGGCGCTCCAGCAGGGTTGGATAGCCGCCATGCGCGCGAAGTGCAGCGCTACCTTGCGAAAACAGGATGTAGGAATGCCTTCGGGCCAACGGACCCGGGGGCGGGCGGTCCGGCCCACCGAAGAAATACGCTTCAAGAAGTTTGAACGCGGGATCGATCCTGCCAAGTGCAATGAGAAATTGCACGGTCGTGAGGGTGCCGATAGCCGTGCGCGCCCCCGAAAGCCGCTGAGCAACTTTATGACGCTCGGCCTCACTGCCTTCACTTTGCGCCGCCAGCATCTCCTCCAGCAGACCAAAGGGTGGCGGCAGATTGTCGGGCGCGATAATCGGCCGCGCGGCATCGTCCAGCAGCAGAGCTTTGGCCGCCGTCGGCTGACCGGTCGTCGTCAGGAAATTGAAGCGCGTCTGCCAAAGCCCCCGGTGCTTGGGCCACAAGGACAGGGCATTTCTGAGCACGCCGTCGGCCTCAGACAGCTTCCCGCTTCCCCAGAGGCAGTTGCCGAGCAGCAGGTGATAGCTGGGATGAAGGGACTCCATCTCCAGCGCCTGGCGGAGAAACCGAGTGGCATCGCCCCAGCGGCCGACTTGGCCGAGTAGCCAACCTAACGCGCTTTGCAGTACGGGGTCCGGCCGTTCGGAGGCAACAAGTGCGTCAAGTCTCTGTTCATAACTGTCCCATGCTAGAAAATAGCTTGGAATGGTCGCCAGCGCCACCTTCGCTTCAAGCTGATCCGCGTCCAGCAACAGGGCCCGGTTTGCCGCTTCCCGAGCACGCAGCGCGAAAGCCTCCTGAGGGGGCCCGTCATTGTGCTCGACCAGCTGCTGATAGGTCAGCGCGAGCGCGCCCCACGCTTCAGACGATCCGGGATCGACTTCGGTTGCTTTGCGCAAATACGTAACGGATTGTTCCAACTGTTCTCGAAGGCCCCAGAGTCGTGCTCCACGACCCTTGTCAACCAGCCGCTCTGCAAAGCTGGATGCTTCCCGATGCGGGCTCACCAGAGGCCATGCGAAAGCACCAGCGAGGGCAAGTGCCGGCAGTATCAGAATATTTCGTTTGTTGAACTGCGCCGCCGGTGATGGCTTGGTTGCAAGACTGGACGCTTCGGGTTTGAAGGCTGGTGGTGCAAAAGCTTGTCCTGGGCAGTACGGCAGTTGTTCGGCGTCCCCGACATGTGACCGAAGCAGATAGCCAACCTTGGTCACCGTCTCGATCTCGAAAGCTGCGGTGATGGCGCCGAGGTGACGCAACCGGGAAATAGCGCGCTGAAGGGCGTTTTCGCCCACGATGCGACCGTCCCAACAACGGCTAACCAACTCGTCACGGCTGACAACTCGGCCATCGGCCGTGGCAAGGACGACGAGCACCTGCATGATCCGCGATTCAACGGGATACCGCTTTCCGTCCTGTGAGAGTCGAAGATGGGAGGGTTCGACATGCAGCGACCCTATCGAAAAAGCTGCCTCAACGGCCAGATCGATCCGGTCCCTCGGTGTCAGCCGCTCCAGCATCGACACGCCTCTTCACACATGTATCCTCATAATAGCGCATCTGCTGTTTTTTGGATAGCACACTGCAAAGACTGTTAACGCTTGGTTATCTGAGCATGGGTCATTCGCGACATTCGGATCAGACAGAACCTTGCGATGACAACACGAACAAGACCTTGAAAGAAAATGTTTTTTGCTTCTAATATGGTGCACGACGACCGGGGCCAAGCGTGGCGTGCGCGATCCTCGTCGCCCGCGCTATTCCGCTTTCGACTGGCTTGCAGCAATCCGTGATCGGTCGGCGCAAATTCGCGCTCGCATCGCGGTTGCAGCGACTTTGTCGCCCGCTATCACCCGACCCCGAACGTCCAGCCCTCCGTCACTGCGACCGCCGGGGTCAGCGCGGCTGGTGCCCACCAGCGCGCTTCGGCGGCGATGGTGCGCAGGCCGGCGGCGGTGATGATGGCGTCGCCGATATGGTCGGGGAATGTGCTGGCAAAGGCGGGCGGCATGGGCATGGAGCCAAGCCGCGACAGGGCGAGGTCGAGGCTGACGCGGTCGCGCAATTTGCCGCGAAAGCCGCCCATGCGAGCAAAGGCCTGGGCGTAGATTTCGAGAATCAACGGCCCGGCAGCGGGAAGCGGATCGAACGGCCAGACCGGCCAGCCGAGGCGGTGGAGCAGGCGCATGGCGCTGAGCGTCGCCTTGCCGACCTGCGAGGCGCCGAGCAGCACGAAATTGGAGGTCGGCACGCCCAGCCCCGAGGCGGCATGGACCTGTTCAGTCACCCGCAGATGCGCGCGCAAATGGCGCGGTCCATCAGCAGCACCCATCCAGAAACTGTCGCGGCGGTGCGTGATGTAACTGTGGCCGCCAAGGTCCGCGTCATCGCCGCACCGTGCATCGATTTCGGCCCATAACGCCCGCGCCGGGCCGGTGAACGGCGGCACGGCCGCAAAGCCGAAGCCGGCGTCCATGCCGACCAGAACATCGCCGGACAGCGCGCCCAGCCAGTCCAGCACGCCCTGCCGCGACCATGCGCCGCCCGGCGCCGGCACCAGCCGGGGTGCATCCGTGCCAGCCTCGCATATCGCCAGTTGCACCGATGGATGCCGCAAGCCGCGGGCGCCCGACCAGTCTATGCCGACGAATGTGCTGAACCTCATTCGGCGCGCCTGGCCGCCCGCCGCCGTGCCCATTCGGCCAGACGCTCGGCAATGCGCGCTTCGCTGCCGCGCGGGCTGGGCGTGTAGAAGGTCTGGGGCGCCATGCCTTCCGGCCAGTAATCCGCACCGGAAAAACCATCTTCGGCGTCATGGTCATAGGCATAGCCCTTGCCGAAACCCAGATCCTTCATCAGCCGGGTCGGTGCGTTGAGGATATGCGCCGGCGGGCTGAGCGATCCAGTGGCAATTGCG
>NZ_JANPCD010000179.1:0-2951 GCF_031430775.1 Sandarakinorhabdus sp.
GCGACTGGCGATTGTCGGTCATCTGGCTGCCCTTACGCGGAAATGGTGGTGTTCTTGCGGTTCATGCCCGCAACGTCGACAACTTCGGGGCTCTGCGCCACGTGCGGATGTTCCGTGCCCTTGAAGACGCGCAAGTTGCGCATCTGCTGGCGGCCCAAGGGACCGCGCGGCACCATGCGTTCCACGGCCTTGATCAGGACGCGTTCCGGAAAGCGGCCTTCCAGGATCTTGGCAGGCGTGGTTTCCTTGATGCCGCCGGGGTGGCCCGTGTGGCGATAATACTTCTTGTCGGTCAGCTTCTTGCCGGTGAAACGCACCTTTTCGGCGTTGATCACGATGATGTTGTCACCGCAATCGACGTGGGGCGTGAAGCTTGCCTTGTGCTTGCCGCGCAGGCGGTTGGCGATGATCGAGGCAAGGCGGCCAACGACAAGCCCTTCGGCGTCGATGATCAGCCATTTCTTCTCGACCTCGGCAGGCTTGATCGAGTCGGTCGTCCGGGTCAGCATGGGTTTGATTCCATTTGCGAAAAAACGAAGCGGCCAAGGGGGTACCCTGGCCGGATGGCGCGCATATCGCCAAAAGCGGCGATTTGGTCAAGGAAATACAGGCATTTTTCGCTATGGTATCAGGGCACCGTATCGGCGGCATGGGCCTGGAGATGCCCGAGCAGCGTCACCTCAAGCGTCTTTTGATGCGTCGCTTCGAGCACCACATCGGGCGCAAAGCCGGCGCGGCGGGCTTCTTCCCAGCGGCCGGCGCACAGGCACCAATGGTCGCCAGGCCTCAGGCCGGGAAATCCGAATTCGGGGCGGGGCGTGGACAGATCATTGCCGGCGCTGCGGCTGAAGGCGAGGAATTCCTCCGTCACCACGGAGCAGACGGTGTGCAGGCCGCGATCATTGTCATCGGTGTTGCAGCAGCCATCGCGCTGCCAGCCGGTGAGCGGATCGGTCGAGCACAAGGCCAATGGCCCGCCGAGGACATTCGATGCTGTCATGTCCGTGTTCCTTGTACTGACCAATGCGCACATATTACTGTCGCAGCGACCAGCAACGCCGCGCAGCCCTGGTGCATGACACCCAGCGCCACCGGCACGCCGTTCACCACGGTCAGCACGCCGAGCACGAACTGCGCCGTGATGGCACCGCCCAGAGCCAACGCCCGCGCCCCGGCCCCGGCGTTCCATAACCGCAGCGCGACGACCAAAGCAGCAGCCGCCACAGCATAGGCCATGCTGCGATGCAGGAAATGCACGGTGAACGGCGAATGCACCAGATCCGCGAGCGCGCCGAACAGGCCCGGCGGC
The DNA here is from genome assembly GCF_031430775.1 of Sandarakinorhabdus sp. GTDB lineage: Bacteria > Pseudomonadota > Alphaproteobacteria > Sphingomonadales > Sphingomonadaceae > Sandarakinorhabdus. The sequence continues at coordinate 1,310 of NZ_JANPCD010000179.1, forward strand.
ACCAGTTCACCAACCATCAATGGCCAGGTGTCACTCGCCTTGCCGGCACGCAGGCCCGCCGTGAACGCGCCCCAGACGATCTGCACGGCCAGCAAAACCGCGAACGGCCAGACCCAGCGCCTCGGACGCACAGCCGTCTCCGGCGCGCCGCGCATCAGGTCGAGCGCCGTCCACAGGCAGCCGGCCATGATGATCAGCGCGGTGGACAGATGCACGGCCAGACGTTCCGGCGCCACTTCGGTGCGGCCCGACAGGCCGGACGCGACCATCCACCAGCCAATGGTGCCTTGCAACGCGCCCAGCGTCAGAAGCGACAGCAGACGCGGTTTATAGCCGGCGGGGATGGCGCGGCGCAGCCAGAACCACGCCAGCGGAAGCGCAAAGGCAAGGCCGATCAGTCGCCCCAGCAGCCGGTGGACATATTCCCAGAAGAAAATGCCCTTGAACGCCGACAGGCTCATGCCCTGATTCATCAACTTGTACTGGCTCGACTGCTGATACAGCGCAAACTGCTCCGCCCATGCCGCGTCTGTCAGCGGCGGCAACGTGCCCGAAACCACATCCCAGCGCGTGATCGACAGGCCCGATTCGGTCAGCCGCGTGATGCCGCCGACGACCACCATCAGGAATACCATGGCCGCGACACACAGCAGCCACAGCGCGACGGCGCGGGGGCGAGCGATGGACGTTGCAGGGACGAAAGGGACAGCGAGGGAAGCCATATGTCGCTGTATCCCGGATCGCCTCGCTGCGAAACCGGGTGCGACGCCGCTGCCGCTACCCGAACCAGATCGGCGGCTTGCGCTGCGCCCATGGTGCTGCGGCTTCCAGCGCAAAGGCGAGGCTGAGCAATTTGGCATCGTCGCCCCGCTTGCCGGCAAAATGCACGCCCACTGGCAGGCCCGTTTGCGTCCAGTGCAGCGGCACGCTCATGGCAGGGGCACCGGTAACGTTCTGGACGGGCGTATAGGCCACCAGGTCCATCATATCGGCCATGGTGCGGAGCGGATCGGCGGCGGGATCGAGCCGGCCGATGGGAATGGCGTGGCGGGTCAGCACCGGAGTCATCAGCACGTCCATGCCGGCAAAGCTGGCATTATAGGCCTCGCGGTAGCCAAACAAGCGGCCGATGATGGCGCGGGCATCGGCCTGGGCAATCGCGGCGCCGCGCGCGGCGAGGTGCAGTGTCAGCGGTTCGAGCCTGGCAGCTGCATCTGCGCCCAGCTTGCTGCGAACCTCGCCAGCGGCCCGAGCCGCGCCCATCGCCCAGAAATCGGTGAAATCACGCGCAAAATCGGATGGCGAGAACGACCACCGAGCATCGACGACCTTGTGACCCATCCGGGTCAGCAGCGCGCGGGCGCCGGCCATGGCCGCCATCACCTCGGCATCGGGCACGGTTCCATTGGCAGTAGCGGTCAGCACGCCGATGGTGAGCGGACCGCCCTGCCCTGCCGGCACCAGCGGCGCCAGCCCCTCGGCGCCGGCCTGTTGCAGGCGCAGCAGCGCAAAGGCGCTGTCCCGCACGCTGCGCGTCAGCACATGATCGACGGCAATATCGGCAGCATCGTCCTTGACCGTCATGCCTTTTGATCGCCCGCGCGACGGCTTGAAGCCGAACAGCCCGGTCAGCGAGGCCGGG
>NZ_JANPCD010000180.1:0-9509 GCF_031430775.1 Sandarakinorhabdus sp.
GGCGTCCCCAAGCGGTTCGATCAATTCCAGCTGGCTGTTGGCGACATCGATGAAGGCAACGCGCACGCCCTGTTCCGGCATGTCGAACGGCGCCCGGCTGACGCTCGCGCCATACAGGCGCGCATAGTTGGCGATGGCGGCATCAAGGTCGGGGCAGGCAATGCCGACATGGTTGAGGCGGCCAAGCAGCGGCGGCGGCAAATCGTCCATCATTCGTCTCCCTTTGTGCCCGCACTTGCACGCGGCGCGCGCGCGGGCAAGATGCCGGCATGATCTACATCTGGCTCAATGCCCTGCCGATTTTGGCCGCCAACATTGCCGGCTTGCTGGCCGCGTCCGCCATCGACCGGCCGCGCAGCCCCGGTGGCTGGCTGACGGCGTTTTTCGCCTGCGCATGGCTGTGCGCCATTCTGGCCGGCGCGCTGATCCTTGCGCCGCCCAAGGGGGGCGTCTGGGTGATGACCATCGGCAGCGCCTTTGTCATCTGGCTGGGCTTTGTCGTGCCGGTGCTGGCGGTGTCGCTGCGCCATGTCAGGCAGCGCTGGCGCAGCGTGCTGCGCCAATGCGGCTGGTGGTTGATGGTCATGGCTGTGCAGGCGGTTGTCCTTCGCCTCATCGGGCTGGTGCCGCCGCCAGTGGGTTGAACCTAATCCGCCAGATGCACCACTTCGGCCGATTTGGGCTTTTTCAGCAGCAGCAGCAGCGGCAGGAAGCACAACGTCACTACCGCCATCAGCCGGAACACATCGATATACGCCACCATCGCCGCCTGGCGGTTTACGGTCAGGTCGAGCATTTCGATGATGGCATCGCCGCCCAGCGCCTGCAGCAGCCCGGCATCGGCCCATGGCACTTCGAACGGCGACAGGTTGCCGCCCAGATCGGCGTGCGCCACCTGCATCTGCCGCGCCAATATGCCCACCCCCAGGCTGATGCCCACCGAGCCGCCAAGGTTGCGCAGCAGCATGAAGAACGCCGACGCATCGGTGCGCAGCGCCATGGGCAGGCTGGCAAAGGCGATGGTGTTCAGCGGCACGAACACCAGCCCCAGCCCGGCGCCCTGGAAAAAGCCGGTGACGCCGAACGGCCAGGCGGACTGTTCGGGCGAAAACAGGCTCATCCCCCACAGTGCCGCCGCCGTCATCAAAAACCCGGCGCCGATCATCAATCGCGGATCGGCGCCGCGCCCGACCAACTGCCCGGCCAGCATCATGGTGATCATCATGCCCACGCCGCGCGGCATCTGCATGATGCCGGTGGTGATGACCGGATAACCGAACAGCGCCTGCATCATGGTGGGGATCAGCGCGGTGGTGCCCACCAGCAACAGCCCCGTCAGCGTGATGAACAGGAACCCCGTCACGGTATTGCTGTCCCGCAGCATGCGTTGGTCGAGCAGACCGGCCGGCACCAGCCAGCTGTGCACGCCGAATGCCCATAGCGCCGCGATGGCCACGCCGGCTTCGATCCGCACCTCCCAACTGTCCAGCCAATCCAGCTGCTGGCCGCGATCAAGGCACAGTTGCAGCGCGCCGACGCCGACGGCCAGCAGCGCAAAGCCTGTCATGTCGAACCGCCGCTGCGGCAACACCGGCTGCGGCAACGCAGCGGCGGCCAGCACAAAGCAGATGATGCCAAAGGGCAAATTGATGAGGAACACCCAGCGCCAGTCGAAACTGTCGGTCAGCCAGCCGCCGATGACCGGGCCCAATATCGGCCCGACCATGATGCCGACCCCCCACCAGGCCATGGCAGGTCCGTGTTTTTCCGGCGGCCAGGCATCGAGCACATAGGCCTGGCCCAGCGGCGCCAGAAACGCCCCAGCCGCGCCTTGCAGGATGCGGAACGCCACCATCTGTTCCAGGCTTTGCGCCAGGCCACACAGGGCCGAGGCCGCCGTGAACAGCGCGACAGACCACAGGAACAACGTGCGCCGCCCGATCCGCGCCGCCAGCCAGCCCGTCAGAGGAATGGCGATGGCGGTGGCGACGATATAGCTGGTCAGCACCCAGGTGATGGTGTCGGCGGCAGCATTCAGGCTGGGCTGCATGTGCGGCAGCGCGACATTGGCAATGGTCGAATCCAGCACCGTCATGAAGGTGCCGATCATGACGATGAACGTTACCGCCAGCGGCGATGCGGCTCCGCGCTCGGGCGCTGCTGCCGCAATGCTGGCCATCAGCGCGTCGTGACGGTGACGCTGGCCGACAAGCCGGCGATCAGCGGCACCTTGTCTTGCGGATCAAGCACGATCCGCACCGGAAGGCGCTGCACGACCTTGACCCAGTTGCCGGTGGCATTTTGCGCTGGCAGCACTGAAAATTCGGCCCCGGTGCCGACCCCGATGCTGGCGACGCGGCCGGTCAATGGCGTGGACGGATAGGCATCGAGCGTCACCTTGGCGCGCTGGCCGACGCGCATGTCCTCAATCTCGGTTTCCTTGAAATTGGCTTCGACATAGCTGCTGCCGGCGACCATCACCGACAGCGCCGATACGCCCTGAAGCATGACCTGGCCGCGCAACACCTTGGATGTCTGGGTGGCAATGCCATCGGTGGGCGTGCGGATGATGGTGCGCGACAGGTCGAATGCCGCCTTGTCGCGCGCTGCCATGGCCGCCAGCACCAGCGGGTGCGTGTCCACGGGCACGGCTTCGCCAGCGGCTGCCTGCGCCTCTGCATTGACTGCGGTGGCGCGGGCCAACTCGGCACGGGCGCTGGCGACGGCAAATTCGGCCTGTTGTGCCCGCGCCCGGGTTGCAAAGCCGTCGCTGAACAGCTTTTGCTGCCGCGCCAGTTCGACAAGGGCAAAATCCAGTGCCGCACGCGCGCTGGCGATGCCGGCGGCGCTGCTGCCGGTGCCGGACTTGCGCTCGCGCACCTGCAGCCGCGCGCTGGCCAGATTGGCCTGCGCCTGCGCCAGCGCGATCTGGAAGGGCCGGTCGGCCAGCCTGATCAGCACCTGGCCCATTTTCACAGGCTGGTTCTCGGTGACCAGAACGTCGACGATACGGCTCGACACATCGCTGCTGATCGCCACCTTGTCCTGGCGCACATAGGCATTGTCGGTACTGACGGTGCCGCGCGCCGCCAGCCACATCCACACGCCGACCGCCGCCACCAGCAGGGGCACCGACAGCATCAACGCGCGCTGACGCCAGACGCGGGCGGTAGCGGGAGATTTTTCGAGCCGGGCGTGCATCACAGGGTCACCACCTTGTCTTCCAAGGGCGCGCGACCGGACAAATTGGTCCGCAGCAGGGTCAGCATGCCGGCCAGCCGCTCGGCGTCATCGTCATTAATGCCCTGCATCATTTCGGCGCGCACTTCCTCGCCCACGGCGCGCAGGTCTTCCAGCAACGCCTGCGCGTGCGACGTGAGGAACAGGCGCCACATGCGGCGATCGTCCGGATCGGGCCGCCGCTCGACCAGCCCGGCATCGGCCAGCCGGTCGACCATGCGGCCCACCGTGATGGTTTCCACTTCAAGAATGTCCGCCAGCATCGCCTGGTTGACGCCTTCCGCCCGCGTCAGTGCAAACAGCACCCGCCACTGCGGCCGCGACACACCGATGCTGCGCGCCCGCGCGTCAAAACGCCGGCGCAGCAATCGCGCACAATCAGACAGCAGAAAACCCAGGGCATCGGACATATTTGCAGATTAGCATACATGCTTATCATCAGCAACGTGATGACAAGCAGCAAGTTGCGGTCTGGCGCCGCAGCGCCGGCGCGGTTACTGTGGCAGGCGCCAGCGGCCTTGCTGCCGGCCATGATGCGCGGGGCAGAGTTTTCATGCTGTTAACGGACGTCGGTCTGGCCAGCCATTTCATCGCCGCCCTTGGCTTTGCCGGGCTGACGGTGGCTGCTGTCTGGCGCCAGCGTCTGGCGCTCAATCTCTGGCTTGCTGCTGCGGCGGCGGTCACCGCGCTCTGGGCTGCGACGTTTGTCGCAGCCATGCTGGTGGACCTCTCGTTCGCGCCATGGATTTCTCGGCTCCAGACCGTCAAGGTCGCAGCCTGGATCGGGCTGCTCCTGCATTTGCTGCGCCCGGTCTGGCAGGGGCAGGCGCGTGGGCGGGCCTCGTTCGTCGTCGGCGGCGTGCTGGGCTTTGTGCTGACGCTGCAAATGGTGGTCGATCTGCTGGGCGCCACCGGCGGCGCGCTGAACGGCGGGACCGACCTTGCCGCGCAGTTCTTCCTGGTCACCCGTATCGCGGTGTCGGTCACGGGGCTGGTGTTGGCGCACAACCTGTACATCGGCAGCGATGTCGGCACCCGCAACGGGCTGCGGCTGCTGGCCATCGCGCTGGCCGGGCTGTTCTTGTATGATCTCAATTTCTACACGCTGGCGTTCCTGCTGCCGCCGGCCTCGCCCGATCTGTACAATATTCGCGGCGCGGTCGACACGCTGGTGGTGCCTCTGCTGATCTTTGCCACGCGCGACAGCTGGCTGCGCGGGGCGCGGGTCTCGCGGCAGGTGGTGTTCCAGTCGGTCGCCTTTTCCGGCGTCGGTTTCTATCTGATCGCCATGTCGGTGCTGGCCTATGGCCTGAAACTGGTTGGCGGTGACTGGGGCGCGCTGTTGCAGGTCACGTTCCTGTCGGCGATGGTGATCGCCGGTGCCGTGGTGCTGTTTTCGCCGCGCTCGCGTGCCTGGCTCAGGGTGCAGATCGCCAAGAATTTCTTCCGCTACAAATATGATTATCGCCATGAATGGCTGCGTTTCATCGCCACCGTGTCCCAGCCCGGCGACGCGGCCGGCCTGACGGGCCGCGTCGTGCAGGCGGTTTGCACCGTGGTCGACAGCCCCGGCGGCGCGCTGCTGGTGCCCGAGGATGATGCCATGCACACGCTGGCGCAGTGGCAGCTTGGCGGCAGCGATATCCTGCCGTTGCCGCTCGGCAGCCCGCTGATCCGCTACCTGGCCGATGGCCCGCGCATCATCGACCTTGATGGACTGCGCGCCGGCGATGCGGAATATGAAGGGCTCGAATGTCCGGGTTGGTTGGTTGCCGACCGCAGGCTCTGGCTGCTGCTGCCGGTCATTCATATCGAGACTTTGGTCGGTGTCCTCATCATCCGGCAAAGCCTGGTGCCGCGCCCGCTGAATTGGGAGGATTTCGACCTGCTCAAGACGCTTGGCCGCCAGGCCGGCAGTTATATCGCCGAAAGCGCCAGCCAGAGCGCGTTGGCCGACGCCCAGCGTTTCGAAGAATTCAACCGGCGGTTTGCCTTCATCCTGCACGACATCAAAAACCTTGTCTCGCAGCTCAGCCTTGTGGCCCGCAATGCCGAACGCCATGCCGACAATCCCGCCTTCCGCGCTGATATGGTGGCAACGCTGCAAAGCTCGGTCGGCAAGATGAACAGCCTGCTCGGCTGGCTGTCGCAGCGGGCCGGCACCGCCGGCGAAGGCGCGCTGCGTCCGGTGCCGCTTGGTCTGTTGCTGCGGCAGCTGGTGCGCAGCCGCGCCGCTGGTCATGCCGGGCTCTCGCTCGACCTGCCAAAAGATCAAAGTGCCGACGCGCTGGTCATCTCCGGCGATGCCGGGCGCATCGAGCAACTGTTCGCGCACCTGCTGCAAAACGCCATGGATGCGTCCGCCCCCGATGCCCCCATAAGCCTGACCGTACGCACCACCGCCAGCGAGGTCATCGTGACCCTCGCCGATCGCGGCCATGGCATGTCGGCGCGCTTCATCCGGCAGGAACTGTTCCAGCCGTTCCGTTCCACCAAGCCCGATGGTTTTGGCATCGGCGCCTATGAGGCCCGGGAAATTGCCCGCAGCCACGGCGGGCGCCTCGAAGTTGCCAGCCAGGAAGGCGAGGGCACGACATTCACCGTCATCCTGCCATTGCTGGCGCCCGAGATGAGCGGTATCGCCGCGCAATGAGTTCCCTGCCCAAATCCAAGCTGCTGGTCGTCGAAGATGACGAAGGGCTGCAACGCCAGTTGAAATGGTCCTATGAGGATCACGAGGTCATCATTGCCGGTGATCGCGTGGCCGCCATCGAGGCGCTGCGCACGCACCAGCCCGATGTCGTGACGCTTGACCTTGGCTTGCCGCCCGATCCTGACGGCGTCTCCGAAGGCTTTGCGACCTTGCAGGACATCTTGCAGATTCGCCCGACAACCAAGGTCATCGTTGCGTCGGGCCATGGCGCCCGCGAAAGCGCGCGGCGCGCGATTGCGATGGGTGCCTTTGATTTCTATCACAAGCCGGTCGATATCGACGAGCTTGGCCTGATCGTGCGCCGGGCCTTCCATGTCTCCGGCCTCGAGGCGGAGAACCGCCGGCTGGCTGATGCCGGCAACCAGGGCAACAGCGTGCTGGGCGGCATGGTCACGGCCGCGCCTGAAATGATCAAGGTCGCCCGCATGATCGAGCGCGTGGCCACCGCGCAGGTGTCGGTGATGCTGCTGGGGGCCAGCGGCACCGGCAAGGAGCTGCTGGCCCGCGGCCTGCACAATTGTTCGCTGCGCAAGGACAAGGCGTTCATCGCCATCAATTGCGCCGCCATTCCGGAAAACCTGCTCGAATCCGAATTGTTCGGCTATGAAAAGGGTGCCTTTACCGGCGCCATCAAGACCCAGCCGGGCAAGATCGAACTGGCCGAGGGTGGCACGCTGTTCCTCGACGAAGTCGGCGACATACCCTTGCCGCTCCAGGTCAAGCTGCTGCGATTCCTGCAGGAACGCGTCATCGAACGCATCGGCGGCCGCAAGCCGATTCCGGTCGATGTCCGCATCGTCTGCGCCACCCACCAGAATCTCGAGGACATGATCACCACCGGGCGTTTTCGCGAGGACCTGTATTACCGCCTTGCCGAAATCGTTGTGCGTATTCCGACGCTGGCTCAGCGCGCCGGCGACGCCGTGCTGCTGGCGCAATATTTCCTCGGGCGCTTTGCTCGAGAAAACAACCGCGAGTTTCGTGGCCTGACGCCCGATGCCGTGGCAGCCATCGCCGACTGGCACTGGCCGGGCAACGTCCGCGAGCTGGAAAATCGCATGAAGCGCGCGGTCATCATGGCCGAAGGCACCAGGCTTGCCGCATCCGACCTCGATCTCGCCAATGCCAGCGACGAAGCGGGCATGAGCCTCAAGGCAGCGCGCGAAGCCGCCGACCGCGTCGCAATCCGGCGGGCGCTGGCGCGTACCGACAACAATGTCAGCAACGCCGCCAAATTGCTCGGTGTCAGCCGGCCGACGCTTTACGATCTGATGCGTCAGTTCGGAATCGAGTAGCGGCACGCGCAAGCACGCTTGCATACAACCGCTGCTTCCCCTAAGTCCGCCGCTCGGTCGGAGCGTGGCGCAGTCTGGTAGCGCACTAGACTGGGGGTCTAGGGGTCGCAGGTTCGAATCCTGTCGCTCCGACCAGTTAGCCCCCAGCACAACAGGTCAAGGCAGTTTCGGCGAAAGCCGCCGCTCTGTCGCCCTGTCCTACATAAACCAAATGGGTTAATTTGCCCCGGCATTCATCGCCATTCCGGCGAGGTTTGACTGTGCGGAGACTGTGACATGAGTATATTTGGCGCGCTGATCGCCCCCATCGCCGGCCTGATCGACAAACTCATTCCCGACCCGAAGGCGCGCGACGCCGCCAAGCTGGAACTGGTCAAACTGCAAAATGGCCAGGAGCTTGAACTGCTGCACGCGCAATTGTCCGCCATCGTCGCGGAGGCAAACAGCAACGACCCATGGACCAGCCGCGCCCGGCCCAGCTTTTTGTATGTCATGTACACGTTGCTGCTCTGGTCGATCCCGATGGGACTGATTGCGGCCGTGCAGCCGCAGATGGCGCACGATATTGCCACCGGCATGACACGCTATCTCAACGGCCTGCCCGAGCCGCTGTATGCGTTGTTCGGCACCGGCTATCTTGGCTATACGGCGGCGCGGCAATGGGGGAAGGTCAAAGGCGTGGACAAGTAAGGCAGGCGCGAAAAAACTCACGAAACCGTCAACTTCGTCAACTTCCGCCGCTTTGCGTCGCCTTCACGTAAACGACATGCGGCCGCAGCGGATGGCCGGGCGGCAGTGCCGGATGCTCGAAATCCAGCGCCTCCGCCCGGTCCATCCCGAGCCGCTGCATCAGCCCCCAACTGCGGGTATTGCCGGGCACCGTGAAACTGACGATCCGGGGCAGTGCCAGCGTTTCGAAGCCATGCGCCAAGGACGCGTGCGCCGCTTCATGTACATAACCCTGGCCCCAATACTGATGAGCCAATCGCCAGCCGATCTCGATTTCGTCTTTCACCGGTGCCTGGAATTCGACCCTGCTCAGCCCGCAAAACCCGATAAAACGCCGGTCGGATTTCCTTTCCATGGCCCAAGCGCCAAATTTATGCACACCGATATGGTTCATGATCCGCACGGCCATGGCCTTGGACTGTACTTCGTTCATCAACGTCGGGAAATGCGCCATGACGCGCGGATCGCGGCCCATGGCGGCAAAGGGCGCCAGGTCATCGTCGCGCCAGGGCCGCAGGATCAGGCGCTGCGTCTCGATCACGGGAACAGCGGCGCCTGCGCCAAACCCATGGTTTCGGGCAAGCCAAGCGCCAGGTTCATGTTCTGGATGGCCTGCCCCGACGATCCCTTCACCAGATTGTCGATGGCGGCAATCACGATCACCCGGCCCGGCACGCGGTCATCGAAGGCATTGATAACGCAGTGGTTCGACCCGCGCACCATCCGCGTGGCCGGTGCAACGGCAGGGGGCAAGAGATGCACGAACGGCTCATCGTCATAACGCTCACCCAGGATCGCCCGCAGCGCCTCCGCCCCGTGCGGGCTTTCGACCACGCAGGTCACAAGCTCGCCCCGGTTCATCGGCACCAGATGCGGCGTGAAACTGATCGTCACCGGATTGCCGGCCCGCAGCGACAGTTCCTGCTCCATTTCCGGCATATGCCGGTGCCGGCCGATGCCATAAGGGTGCACAGCTTCGGAAATTTCACCAAAAAGGTTGGCTTCCTTCAACCCGCGCCCGGCGCCCGACACGCCGGAAAGCGCGTTTATGGTGATACGCTCATGGCCGATGGCGCCGGCCGCCATCAACGGCAACAGCGCCAGCAGCACGGCCGTGGGATAGCAGCCGGGGCAGGCGACCAGCCGCATACCGGGCAGCGAACCTCGCGCAAATTCGCTCAGGCCATAAACAGCGCCGGGCAACATGGCCGGGGCCGGATGCGCACCGCCATACCAATCGGCATAGACGTCCGCATCCTTGAGGCGGAAATCTGCCGACAGATCGATGATCACCGGGCCATTGATGCCCGACAGCAGCGCCGCCGACGCCGCATGCGGCAAGCAGCCGAACACCACATCAATGGCCGAATAATCAATATCCTCGGCGCGCACCAACCGGGGCAGGGTCGGATACATCGCCATATGCGGCCAGATATCCGCCATGGTCTGCCCGGCCTTGGCATTGGCCGAAAGCGCCGCGATTTCCACACCGGGATGCCACAGCGCCAGCCGCACCAGGTCCGCCCCGGTAT
>NZ_JANPCD010000181.1:0-7225 GCF_031430775.1 Sandarakinorhabdus sp.
CAGCCGCTCGCGGCTTTCCGGGCTGAGCACGTCCCTATGGCCTGAGAAATGCGCCACCAGCGCATCCCGCCACGCAGAACGCGTTTCCGCATCGCCCAGCGTGTTCAATTGCAGCGTCACATCCTTCGCTACGCCCAGTTCGCGCAGCAACTGGTCGGCCAGCGCAATGACCTCCACGTCCGCCGCCGGCTCGGCTGCACCCAGCACTTCGGCGTCCAGTTGGTGGAACTGCCGGAACCGGCCCTTTTGCGGGCGTTCATAACGAAACAGCGGGCCCCAAGTGGCCAGTTTCATCGGCGCATGTTGCTGCCAGCCGTTTTCGATATAGGCCCGCGCGATGCCGGCAGTGAATTCCGGGCGCAATGTCAGCGAATCGCCGCCGCGATCTTCGAAGGAATACATTTCCTTCGACACGACATCGGTGGTCTCGCCCAGTGACCGCGCGAACACCGACGTGCTTTCGAACACCGGCACTTCGACGCGGCCAAAGCCATAAAGACGCCGCACGCGGTTGAACGTTTCGATGACATGGTCAAAACGCGCGGCGGCTTCGCCCATCATGTCCTGGGTGCCGCGCGGCCGCTGCGGGGCCTTGGGTGTCGATGGCTTGGTCATATGCTGGCGCGAAATAGGCGAGCGCGCCGCACTTGTCACCTGCCCTGCCCTGTCGCTATCCACCTGACATGCGCTCCATCCTTTTCGCCGCCGCGCTTTGCGCCGCTCCCGCCCTTGCCGCTCCCCGGTCAATGCCGCACCCGTTGCCGATCACCGACACGGTGCCACCGCCGCAGGACAAGCCGTTCAAGGGCGTGCTGACCATCCAGGTCGATGCCACCGACACGCTGCGCGGCGTGTTCAAGGTGCGCGAACGCGTGCCCGTCACCGGGCCGGGGCCAATGACATTGCTGTTTCCCAAATGGTTGCCCGGCAAGCACGCCCCGCGCGGCGAGGTGGAAAAAATCGCCGGGTTGAGCATCCGTGCGGGCAGCAAGCCGCTCGTCTGGCGGCGCGACCCGATCGACATGTACGCCTTTGCCGTCGATGTGCCGGCGGGCACCAGCCACCTCGATGTCGATTTCCAGTTCCTGTCGGCCACCGAAGGTAACCAGGGCCGCATCGTCGTCACCGCCGACATGATGAATTTGCAGCCCAACAGCGTCGCGCTGTATCCGGCGGGATATTTCACCCGGCAAATTCCGGCTGCGCTGACGGTAACATGGCCGGCCGGCTGGCAGGCGGCCAGCGCGCTGCGCGAGGTGTCACGGGCCGGTGATGCCATCACCTATGCGACTGTGGATTTCGAAACGCTGGTGGACAGCCCGTTTTTTGCCGGGCGCCATCTGCGCCGCTGGGACCTTGGCCAGAATGTCACGCTGAATGTCGTCGCCGACGAAGCGCGGTTTCTCGATGCCAAGCCCGACCAGATCGACAAGCATCGCGCCCTTGTCGCCCAGGCCGTCAAGCTGTTCGGCACCCGCCAGTTCGACCACTATGACTTCCTGCTGTCGCTGACCGAAACCATGGGTGGCATCGGGCTTGAACATCACCGCAGTTCCGAAAACGGCGTGAACAGCACGTATTTCACCGATTGGGACGGCGGGCCGGGCCGGCGCAACCTGTTGCCGCACGAATTCACCCATAGCTGGAACGGCAAGCACCGGCGCGGCGCCGATTCCATCGTGCCCGATTTCCGCACGCCGATGCGCAATTCGCTGCTCTGGGTGTATGAAGGGCAGACGCAATTCTGGGGCTATGTCCTGCAGGCGCGGTCCGGGCTGGTGTCGCGCACCGACACGCTGGACCAGATTGCCGGCATCGCCGCGACGCTCGACAACCGCCCGGCGCGCGGCTGGCGCAGCCTTGATGATACGACCAACGATCCGGTCATCGTGGCGCGCAGTCCCAAGGGCTGGCTCAGCTTTCAGCGGTCGGAGGATTATTACGCCGAAGGCATGTTGATCTGGATGGAAGTTGATGCCATCCTGCGCCGCGAAACCGCCGGCAAGCGCGGCATGGACGATTTCGCGCGGGCGTTTTTCGGCACCGGCGAGGGCGACTGGGGCGTGGTCCCCTATGATCTGGGCACGGTCGTTGCCACGTTGAACCGTATCCACCCTTATGACTGGGCCGGGCTGCTGCGGACCCGGCTGACCGAAAAAGCCGAAGGCGCGCCTCTGGGCGGCTTGACGCTGTCGGGCTGGAAACTTGTCTACACCGACAAGCCGACGCCGGCCTTTGTCGATGCCCAGAAGTCTTCCAAGACCAGCAATTTGTCGTTTTCGGGCGGGCTGGTGCTGGGCGCAGTCGGCAAGATCGAACAGGTCATCTGGGGCAGCGCCGCCTTTGATGCCGGGCTGGCGGTCGGCGATATCCTGATCGCAGTGAATGAACGGCCCTATAGCGACGATGTTTTCAAGGCCGCCATCACCGCCGCCCAGGCCGAAACAGCACCGATCCGGCTGATGGTTCGCACCGCCGACCGCGTCCGCAGCGCCGATCTGGCCTGGCATGGCGGGTTGCGGTATCCGAGGCTGGAAAAGACCGACAGCGCTGAGACATCACTGGAAAAACTGCTGCTGCCGAGGCCTTAGCGGCACACTGTTCCGATGGCCGATTGACAGACAGGCGTGGCACGTCAAACTGCTGGTATCGAGCGGGTGGCGGGGGCGCGTGGCAGCAGGACAGTCCAGCAATCGTCCAAGGCGCCGCATGGTCACGCTTGCGGCGCTTGGCGCTGTGCTTATCGGCGTATCGGGGTGTTCTGACATGGCCATGGTGATCTTTTCCGAACTGCATGGCGTTGTGATGCGCGGCGGCGAGCCGATTGCCGGCGCCGAGCTGCAACGCCAATGGACATGGCCGTGGGGCAAGGAAGTGGCCGGGGACACCGCCAAAACGGACAGCGAGGGGCGCTTCCATTTTCCTGCCGTGCTGCGGTCTTCGTTCATGGGTTCCATCCTGCCGCATTCGCCGAGCATCCAGCAGAAGATCCGCATCGCCGGTGAGGCGCCAGAAAATGATATCTGGCAGGCCGAGAAGAACAATTATCGACCGGGTGGAGAATTGGGGCCAAACCTGTCCGCGCCGGCAATTGCAGTGGTTTGCGACCTGGCCGCGGCGCCGGCGCTTCACGGCGGCGTCTACGGCGTATGCAAGGTTTCAGCGAAGGACGGGCGCCGATGACACAATTGACGCCGCACCTGGCCGCCGCCGCTGCAAATGCCGCCTATACAATGTTGACTCCTGGCAATCTCAACATGGGCGCCTTCCCTTATGTCGGCACCATTGATGCCGCCTTTCCAATGGCAGGAAGCAACCGCCTGTCGGGCGTGTCCGGCAACATGTTCCGCCGGATCGGATCGGGTTTCGGCTATTGCGCGATGGGCAAGTCCGGCTCGACGTGGGACGGCCATCTGCTGATTGCCACGCGCGGCACGCAAACCACCGAAGACTGGCTTTCGAACTTCAATTTTTCGGCTGAACCGGGTCCGGGCGGGTTCCCGGTCCACACGGGGTTCCACAAAATCTACAAGAGCATGCAGCCCGAATTGATTGACGCCATCACCGATCTGAAGCGCAATAACACCATCAACCATGTCCATTGCGTCGGCCACAGCCTTGGTGGCGCGCTTGCCACGCTCAATGCGGCATGGGCTTCATCGCAGAGGATGGGGCAGGTTTCCTGTTACACCTTCGGCGCGCCGCGTGTGGGGTCCTTGCCTTTCGCGCTGTGGCTGCAATCGCGGTTGGGCAGCGAGAACCTGCGCCGGGTCTATCACCCCGCAGATCCCGTGCCGATGATCCCGCTTTTCCCGTTTTTTCATGCGCCGACGAGCAGCGGGATCGCCCTTGTCAATTCCGATGGCGCACTGGTTGACAAGAGTTTTCACAACCGCACCGATGTCTATCTGGAAGAGTCGAAAAAATTCGGTTCATGGGCTGGCATGGCACATGCCGGCGTGCAACCGGACTCGGGTTTGAAGATCCAGCAATGGCTGGCGCAAGGCGGCGTCACAAACGGATTTGTGATGGGTTCGGCGCGTCTGCTGGGACTGATCGGCGACGCGCTGGCATGGATTGTCCAGCAGGCCATCAAGGCAGGAGTTGGCGTCGTGGCCTTCACCGGGGCGACGTTGCTGGATCAGATCGCTTCCATCATTCATGCAGGCGCACGGGTCTCCATCACACTTTATGGCTATGCGGAAACGCTGGTGAAAATGATCTTCCGCTTTCTCGGGCGCGTCCGACGGGCCGCCGCCGATCTGACCATGGATTTCCTGCGCTGGGTTCTGGGCCTGCTGTTCGGCGTGCTTGCCAATACGGCACGGCGCGCGCTCGACATGCTGCCCTGAACCGCAGCGTTCACACAGCCAGCGACAACTGCCCCTCCAGCACTTCGCGCGCCAGCGGCACGGTCACGGCGCGCTGGCTGGCCAGTGCAGCAGTGTCCAGCCGGTCCACGACATCGGCGGCGGCGGCAAAGCTCCGCTCGATGCGCAGGCACAGGAACGCCAGCACATCCTCGCCCACCCTGATGCCGCGATCGGCGAACTGCTTGGCCAGCACGGCGGTGATAAGCGCATCATCCGGGTCGCCGATGCGCACCTGAGGCGTGGCCGCCAAACGTGATGCAAGATCAGGCAGGCCGTGCCCCCAATCGAGCGGCCGGCGCGAAGCCGTCATCAGCAACGGGCGGTCGGTGGTAGCCGCATTCCAAGCGTGAAACAGCGCTTCGGCGTCGGCGCGGTCGGCATCGTCCCAGACCGTGCCGGCAAACAGCCGCGACAAATGCGTCTTGCCGGCGCCGGACGGGCCGACCAGCAGCGTGCGCGGCATCGGCCAATCCTGCGGCGCCGCCAGCCAGGCGGCGGCGTGACGATTGGCTTCGCTGACGACATAGCTGTCCGCCGCCAGCGACGGCGCAAAGCCTAGCGGCAGTGCGGGCTGCACTGCGCTCATTTGCGCTCCGCCGGCAGCAGGTCGGCCGGTGCGCCCTTTGCCGGCGGACGCTGGGCCGGGCGCTGGACAGGCGGCGCAGCGGCTTTGGGCGGCACCGCAGGCAGCCGGACCGGCGGCGGCAGTTTTGCGCCCTCTTTGACCGCTGCCGGAAAAGCCGGACGGACGGCAACCACTCCCGCTGGACGCACGGGTGCAGCCGGTACTGGCACAGCGGCTGGCGGCACGGCGACCACAGGCGGCGGCAGCGGCGCATCGGCCGGCAGGCGGCGGCGCAGCAAAAGCTCGGCGCCTTGCCGGTCGATCCGCCAGCCACGGGCATCGAGCACGCGCTCCAGATCGGCGATTGCGATACTGTGGCTGACAGCGATACGCGTCGTGCCGCCAAGAGAGAGGCTGGTCACCACCACGCCGCTGATGCCGGGCAGGCTGCGCAGCAACCCTTCCGCAGCTGCCGCAGCCGCTGCATCAGGCGTGACCACGGCCAACATCAGGCTGCTGCCGGCGCCGATGGCCTCGGCGGCAAGCGACGGTGCGTCGCGCGGGCTGGCGCCGATCAACGGCTCCAAATCAGCGGCAAGCTCCGAATCGGCCTTGAGCAGACCCGCGCGCAAGGCAGCGGCATAAATATCATCCATCCGGCGCACCGCCGCATCGAGCATGGCATCCAGGCCATCTTCACGGGGCGCACGCAGGGTGAACCGCCCAAGCTCCGTGGCGTCCGGCCCGTGCCGCGCGATGAACACGCCCGTCACCGGCCCGCCCGGCCAACTGCGTGTCATCCGTGCCTCGGCGGTCAGCACGTCGCTGGCATCGAACCTGTCCAGCAGCACCCGCCAACTGCCCCGGTCGGCGCGGTGCACCTGCCAGCCCGTGAGCACCAGATTGTCACCCGGCGAGCCTTGCGCCAGCACATAATCCAACGGCGTCACATTCTCCCGGTACCGCGTCCATGCCGCGCGCCACGGTGTCTGCTGCCGGTACAGCACCGCCGCGCCGCCATCGATCCACAGTGGCAACAACAGCATCGGCGGTGATTGCAGCGCCGCGCCTGTGCCCGACAGCCACACGGCGGCGCGGCTGCGATCAAAGATGACCCCAAGCCGGGCGATGTAGCGTTTTTCCGAAAATCGCTCCCCCTGGCTTTCGATGCCGGCGACCATGGCATCGATCTGCCCGTCCGACAGGCGCGGCGCGCTGGCGGCCAGCTGCCCGGTCAGCCGTTCCCACAGGATCGGCCACGCCCGGCGCTGCGCCAGCCGCCACGCCGCATTGCGGGCTGCCAGCGGGTTCGGGCCGGCCACATCGACCTCGATGCCGCTGACCGCATAGGCGCTGCCGCCCGATGGCGCCGCCACGGCGGGCACTGCGCCCATCAGGCACAACAGCAGAAGAAGCACGCGTATCACGCGGGTGTTTTAACGCCGGGCACCAGAATGCCAAGCGGTGAAGCTGGAAACCGGCGAAGGTTGCCGCTAGGGACGAACCATGACGAAGCAGAAACCGCTCACCTACGCAGATGCTGGCGTATCGATCGCTGCCGGCAATGCGCTGGTGAAAATGATCGCGCCTCTGGCCCGCGCCACGGCCCGCCCGGGCGCCGACGCAGAACTCGGCGGCTTTGGCGGGTTTTTCGACCCCAAGGCTGCCGGCTACAAGGACCCGTTGCTGGTTGCGGCCAATGACGGGGTGGGCACCAAGCTGAAACTGGCTATCGAGACCGGCCGCCATGACGGCGTCGGCATCGATCTGGTGGCGATGTGCGTCAATGATTTGATCGTTCAGGGCGCGGAACCGCTGTTCTTTCTGGACTATTTTGCCAGCGGCAAGCTCGAACTGGACGTTGCGACCGCCGTTGTGGCCGGCATTGCCCAGGGCTGCAAGCTAGCGGGATGCGCGCTGATCGGCGGCGAAACGGCAGAAATGCCGGGCATGTACGCAGCCGGCGATTATGATCTGGCCGGCTTTTCGGTTGGTGCCGTGGAACGCGGCGAGCAGCTGACCGGTGACAACGTCGCGGCGGGCGATGTGCTGATCGGCGTCGCGTCATCGGGCGCGCATTCCAACGGCTATTCGCTCATCCGGCGAATCATCGAACGCAGCGGCCATGATCTGGCAGCGCCGGCGCCGTTCGACCCGGCGCAGACGCTGGGCGCGGCATTGCTGACGCCGACGCGCATTTATGTGAAATCGCTGCTGCCGCTGGTGCGCGCCGGGCACATCAAGGCGATGGCGCACATCACCGGCGGCGGCTTCCTGGAAAATATCC
>NZ_JANPCD010000182.1:0-1945 GCF_031430775.1 Sandarakinorhabdus sp.
CAAGGCGTTCTCGACCTCGACGCAATAGATGTTCTCGCCGCCCCGGATCAGCATGTCCTTGGCGCGGTCGATGATGAAGCAGAACCCTTCGTCATCGATGCGCGCCAGGTCGCCGGTGCGCACCCAGCCGTCGATGAACGTGGCGGCGCTGGCTTCGGGCTTGTTCCAATAGCCCTTCACCACGTTCGGGCCGAAACCGTATAGTTCGCCCACCGAACCCGGCGGCAACACACGGCCATCCGGGTCGCGAACCTCGAGGTCGCACACCGGCACGGCGGGGCCGCAACTGTCGGGCCGATGTTCGTAATCCTCGCCGACATGGCTGGTGAAGGTGGCGCTGGTTTCGGTCATGCCCCAGCCATTGCCGGGCTTGGCCTTGAACTGCCCGGCGATCTGGCGAACCAGCTCGGGCGCGGACGGTGCGCCGCCGTAGGACACGGTCTCAAGGCTGCTGAGGTCGAAACGGTGGCGTTCGGGATGTTCGAGGATCTGCCAGGCGATCGTCGGCACGCCGCCGGCCGAGCTGATCTTCTCGCGCTCGATCAGCGTCATCGCCTCCAGCACGTCCCATTTCTTCATCAGCACCAGCTTGACCCCGGCAAACAAGGCCGGGTTGAGCACGGCATGGCAACCAGTGGCATGGAAGAACGGCACCGACAGCAAAGTCGATTTCTGCGCCGCATCGGGGTCGGCGGTCGGCGGCGTCTCGCCCCGGCGCAGGAACGACCGGGCCTGCGAACAGGCGCTGGCCATGATGTTGGAACAGATATTTCGGTGCGTGCCGAGCGCGCCCTTGGGTTTGCCGGTGGTGCCGCTGGTATAGAAAATCGTCGCATCGTCTTCGGGGACAAGGGTGATTTCGGGGGTCGGCCGGTCGGGCAGGGCGGCCCAGTCCATCGGCTGGCCGATGACGCCTTCAAGCCGCTGCGCGCGCGGGTCGCCCAATTCTTCCTCGGACGCGCGTGTCACATAGATATGCGTCAGATCGGTGCAGGCCGGCAGATGTTCGGCAATGCGACCCAGCCGCTCGCTATCGATCAGCAACATTTTCGTGCCACTGTCGGTCAGGCCATATTCCAGCTCCATGCCCGTCCACCAGGCATTCAGCGGCGTGACGATGGCCCCGCACAGCGACGCGGCATAAAATGCCACCGGCCATTCCGGAATGTTGCGCATGACCACGGCCACCCGGTCGCCCTTTTCCAGGCCTTCGGCACGCAGCCGCTCTGCCAGTTGCAGCGTGGCGCGGGCAAATGCTTCGAACGTGACGCGCTCGTCATCGAGGACCATGAAGTCCTTGTCGCCGTGCGCGCGGCCGGCGGCGAAGCAATGGGCCAGCGACGGCGGTGCATTCTTCCAGACCCGCGTCGGGCGGCCGGCGATGACCACCGACTCCATCTCCAGCGGCTGTCCCGGCGCCGTTAGCAATGCGTGCGCCTGTGCAATCGACATGGCTGGCCAGTTGGTCATGCGTTTCCCTCCCCAGGGCGGTGTTTGACCAAGTGATGCCGCAAAGCTGTGGCGGCGGCTAGGTGTGTTGTGCAGCAGTCGGCGGCCCTGTGCATTCATGCGGCTATGCGCGGCAGGCATCGACCGCTAGTCTGCATTTCATCAAGAGATTTTTTCGGGAAAGAAAACGCCATGGCCTCCACTGCAACCGCCGCTTGGGATGCCCGTGATGCGGCAGCAATGCGTGATGTGCTCGACAAGCAGCGCGCCAGTTTCACAGCTGCGCTGCCGGTGGACAACACCATCCGCAAGGACCGGCTGGCGCGGGCGCTGGACGTTGTGCTGACCCACAAGGACCGGTTCGCCGCTGCCATGAGTGAGGATTTCGGCCACCGTTCGACCGAACTCAGCCTGGTTACCGACATTATGGCGTCGGTGAAGCCCCTGAAACACGCGATGAAAAACCTCGACGGCTGGATGAAGCCGGAAAAGCGCG
>NZ_JANPCD010000183.1:0-1948 GCF_031430775.1 Sandarakinorhabdus sp.
TTCCGCCACGGCGCGCTCGACTTGACGATGACGACCGACGCGGCGCCTGGTGCCGGCGGAGAAACGCTGCGCGTCGACCGCCTCGTCTGGGTCGGTGCGCCCGGCGGCAACGCGCATCTGGAAAATCCGGTGCCGGTCGCGCTCGGCGACCAGAGCTGCCGCTTCCGCCCCTCGGCCATCGAGGCCCTGCGAAAAATCGGCCGTGACTGGCGTCTCGTGCTCGAATTGTCGAATCAAGTTGCACAAGATGCGACCGTCAGTGCCGGCATTGCCGTCGGCGCGGCCCTCCGCGACAGCCGGCCGGATTTCCTCGTCGAACTCGGCAACGACAGCGGCTTGCCGCCGTTGCCCGAATACCAGATCAATCTGCATGCGCCGACGCCGGGTTTGCACCCGATCGCTGACGAACTCGCACGCCACATCCGCCAGGAGTTCACGGTCCGCTTCGGACGATTGGGTCCCGAACGGCCCATCAAACCGGCCCGCCCGCCACGGATTGCGCGCGCAACCGTGTGAGCGCCCCGTTTCGCCTCGCCTTCGCCCCGTGCCTCAGCTAGGGACAGCCGCACCTTTTTCAGTTTCGAGCGAACGCATGCCGCCCCCCCGCCGGATCATTGCCATCGGTCACGCAGCCCTGGACCGCATCTATCGTATCTCGGCCTTTCCCCCGCACCCGACCAAAGTGCGCGCCCTCGAACATATCGAAGTCGGCGGTGGCATGGCGGCCAACGCCTCCGTCGCCATGGCCCGCCTCGGCGGCAAGGTCGAGTTGTGGAGCCGCGTTGGTGACGACAGCGCCGGCCAGATCATCAGGGCCGGCCTGAAGGCTGAGAAGGTCGATGTTCGCTACGTCCAACAGTTCGAGGACGCGCGTTCGTCCACCTCAGCGATCATCGTCGACGACCGCGGCGAACGGCTGATCGTCAACAACCGGGATACTGGCATGCCATCGAGTACGGGCTGGCTGCCGCTCGAGCGCATCAAGGGCTGCGGCGCCGTGCTTGGCGATATCCGCTGGCTTGAGGGACTGCGGACGACGTTCACGCACGCCCGTTCGGCCAAGGTGCCAACCGTGCTGGACGCAGACCTGGGCGCGCGCGAAGTTTTGCCCGAGTTGTTGGCATTAACGGACTATGCGATTTTTTCGCAGCCCGCGTTGGGCGAGTTCCCGGGCGGTACAGATGAACGCTCGCGTTTGCAGGCGATCGCCGCGCTTGGTGTCAAACATGCCGGCGTGACGCGCGGCGAGCGCGGCTATCTCTGGCTTGAGGGCGGCGCGTTCCATGAGATCGCCGCTCCGGTGGTCGAGGTCATAGACACAACCGGCGCTGGCGATGCCTTCCACGGCGCGTTTGCCCTGATGCTGTCAGAAGGCTGCCCATCCGAGGTATGCGCGCGAGCCGGCGCTTTCGCTGCTGCCGAAAAGTGCACCCGTCTCGGTGGCCGCGCGGGTTTACCGACGCGCAAGCGCTTGGAGGCGTTGATGCAGGGGTGAGGAAACGCCGCAGTTTACGCAGTCATGCAGCATTTCTTGTGCTTCTTACCGGAGCCGCATGGGCAAGCCTCGTTGCGGCCAACCTTGGGGCCTGCGCGGCGGAGCGTTGTGACCGGAGCGTGGTGATGATGGCCGCAGTTCTCGTCATGGACGTGCCCGTCGTGGCCATGGTCAACCGGTGTGGTGGATGTGACGGCAGTCTTGGTCGCGGTTTCGGTCATGTTGGCCCTGTCATTTCATCGGATTGAGGTGCCAGGACGCTCGACCCTGAGGCGCATGGGTTGATAGGCTTACGGGTGGCGGCGCGTGCCAACAGTTGCGCATGTAGCATCAGCGTCGCCAGCACGTCGACAGGTTCAGTGGGCGTTGATGAAGGTTGGCCGATAAACGCCTTCATTTTCAGCAAACATCTGGCCCACTTGGGGATGGCGCAACGGCTTGCCGCTCTCGTCG
>NZ_JANPCD010000184.1:0-12472 GCF_031430775.1 Sandarakinorhabdus sp.
TGCTGGGTGTCATCGACGATCTTCCCCCGTCTGTATTCCTCTTCACCGCAACGTCCGGGTGCCTGTTCGGTTCCATGGCCCGCCGCCGCCCCGGCTTGGGCGATTTCGTCAGCTATGCAGCGATTCCGTGGAATTGAAGAAAAGCGCCTGGGCAATGGCGGCTTGCACCGTTGCGGTCTGGAACGGCTTGGAGATCAGAAACGTCGGCTCCGGTCGCTCGCCCGTCAACAGGCGTTCGGGAAAGGCCGTGATGAAGATCACCGGAACCGCCTTTTCGGCCAGGATGTGCCGCACGGCATCGATGCCACTGCTGGCATCGGCCAGTTGGATATCGGCCAGCACCAGTCCCGGTGTTTCGGCATGGAACATCGCCATCGCTTCGTCATGCGTGGTCGCGATACCCGTCACGCCATGGCCCAGATCGCCGACAATAGCTTCGATATCCATCGCGATGATGGGTTCGTCCTCGATGATGAGGACGCGCGCCGCGGTCTGGCGGGCAATCTCGGCCATTGCCTCATCGACCAGCGCCAGCACCTGCACCGCCGTCCTGTCCAGCAGGAATCCGATATCCTCGTTGGTAAAGCCTTCCATTGCACCCAGCAGCAAGGCCTGCCGCGACAACGGCGTCATCGCGGCCAGCCGGGCAGCGGCGACTGCGATGGGTGTAGCAGCAGGCGACAGCGCAGCGACAGGCTGAGGGGCAGCCGGAGGCGGCTCGGCCACGGCAGACGCCGCCTGAACCGTCTGAAATACCCTGTACAGGCCAAGGCGTGGCAGCACATCGGCGGGCATGATCGAACGGTCGACAATGATGGCTTCCAGAGTCGCGGCCACCAGTGCATCGCCATGGCCCTGCGACCCCGTAAGAGCGCGGGCATAGCGCCGCAAATACGGCAAATGTGCGATAAGTTTCGAAGCCAGCGACATGGAGGGAACCCTTTGACGTTCGAGACGTTTGAATGCGGAGATTGCAACGCACGACGGTGTTTCAACTGCGTTGCATTGCAACAACGATGCGGGCTACCGAAAGGTTCCCGCGCCATACCGATTATACCAAGCGCCGGGAACCGTGATGATCGCCCAAATTCAAAAAGCGAGCGAAACGAACACCATCGAAAAAGCTATCATGTTCTCGCGCCTGCGTCACACATTTGCATGATGGGCACAGACCATAGCGGTGCGCCCCCCGGCAAGCGGCCGGATGCCGCCCCGCGCCCGCCAACTCCCGCGCGCACCCTGCACGGCGACGATCTGGGCAGCAATTTGCAGCGTGTCTTTGCGGGATCACTGGACCAGCCGCTGCCATCGGCGCTCGCCAGCCTGCTCGCCCGGCTTTCGTAGCAGCTGGCCCCTGTGAACGGACTGATTGCACTGACCCGGCATTGGCGATTGTCGACCAGGGTGGCGGTGGCACTGGCGATCGCCATGCTGCCCTTGGGCGCGCTGGCCATCATGCTGGAACTGCAAGGCCCCGCCGCAATCGGCAATGGCGGACAGGGATGGCGGCAGGGATTGCGCCAGGGATGGCAGCAAAGTCTGGGGCTTTATGTCCCTTTACTGATGTGGTTCGCCGCACTGCTGACCGCCTGGTTCGCGGTCAATCGCCTCATCGTGCGACCGCTGGACGCAATTTCGCGCCTGATCGACGCTTATGGCGCAAGCTCCGACCCGGCCCGGACCCGGCTGCGAATCCAGGGCGCTATCCAGGGCGGAACGGAAATCCAGGCGCTGGCCGCCAGTTTCGACGCCATGGCCGACGCTATCGACGCCCATAGCCGCGACCTGCGCGGCGCCTTGGCCGAACAGCGGCGCCTGACCCGCGAGGTGCATCACCGGGTCAAGAACAACCTCCAGATCATTTCCAGCCTGCTGTCGCTGCAATCCCGCACCGCCGACAGCCCCGAGGTGTTGCAGACCTACGCCCTCATCCAGGCGCGAATCCAGGCGCTGACCCAGGTCCACCGCTGGATGTACGATGATGCCACCAGTAACGGCGTGGATTTGCAGGCACTCGTCGGCGAAATGTGTGCGGGTCTGGAAACCAGCCTGTTGTCGCCCCATCACCCGTTGGTCACGGTCACCTGCGACATCGGGGCCATCGTCATTCACCCCGATGCCGCCGTGCCGGTTGCCTTTCTTGTTACCGAACTGGCCAGCCTTGCGGCAAAGCATGTTGCGCCTGGCCCGCTCCATGTGCGCGTGACGAGCGCCCGGGCCGCAGGCAAGGTCACAATTGCCGTCGCGTCGGCCGGCTTTGCCGGAACCGACCATATCGCAGCCACGGCCTTGCTGCCGACGTCACGCATCATTCACGGCATGGCCCGGCAGTTGCGCAGCGAGTTGGCCCATGACGCAGCGACCGGCACTTACAGCGTGTCGTTTGCGGCGGGGCCGCCCTGAACAGCGGCGGTGATGCGCCGCCACAGCCTTTGCGGCAACGACAGCGCGGCATCATTGGCGGCCATCAGGGCAAGCTCCGCCTGTGCCGATATGATACGGTCCTGCATCCGGGCATCCCGGTCGACCAGCACGGGGATTTCGGCGACCATCCCTTCATCTGCAGCCGTGCTGCGGTCGCCGATATCAAGCGCCCATTCTTCCAGCAGCCGGCCTTTTTCTGCATGGGACAATTGCGCATCGTCCAGCACTGCTTGCGGCTGCAGGTACCAGGCTGCCGGATCCTGGCTGACAAGATCGAAGTCATCGGTATGATCGGTGCTGGTCATTGAAAATTCCTGCCACGCGGTTGCCTGTCTGGCGCACTGGCAAGAAAACGAACCGCCCGGTCAATCGGTTCCCGCCTGTGCCAGCAGTGCGCCTTGCGCCAGCAGCAGCCCCATCTGCCGTTCCACCTCGATCATGCGGAACGGCTTGCTGAAAATCGGGGTGCCGGCAAATTCCGCCGGCAGGATATTGTTGACATCATACCCCGTTCCAAAGGCGAACGGGATGCCGCGCGCCGTCAGCAGCGCTGCAATGTCCCATGACATGTCCCCATCCAGATTGACGTCGAGCAGCGCCGCATCGAATGTTTCGTCGCGTGCCAGCCGCAGCCCGTCGGCGACACGTGTGGCCGGGCCGATCATGTCCCAGCCCAGTTTCTCGCACATGGTCTCCAGCGCCATGATGACAAAGATGGAATCCTCCACGACCAGAACGCGCGGCCGAGGCGGCAGCGGGGCCGGCAGAACAGCCGGTTCGGGCGGCCTGAGCACGGCGATTGCCGGCCGGAAACTTGCCTCGACAACGGAATGTGCCGGCAGGCCGATCTCGCAGATCACCCCGGACGGTTCATAGCGGACGATGGCTTCGCCGCCGGTCTCCAGCGCCAGTGCCCGTTCGATCAGGCTCGATCCAAAGCCGCGCCGGCTGGGCACGGCCACCGGCGGCCCCCTCGATTCTGTCCAGACCAATGTGACCCCGCCATCCGTGCGCAGCCGCCAGTCAACGCCGACCCTGCCATCGGCTACCGAAAACGCCCCGAATTTGGCGGCATTGGTGGCCAGTTCATGCACCACCAGCGACAACGCCAGCGCCGCCTTCGGTGTGAGGATGATTTCGGTACCGGTAAACGCCACACCCACGCCGCTCTCGCAATAAGGCTCCAGTTCCTCCCTCAGCAGCCCTTCGATGGATACGCCTTCCCAGCGGCTTTGCGTCAACAGGCTATGGGCCTTGGCCATCGACTGTATGCGGCCATCCAGCCCCTCGACAAAACCGGTCAGGGATTGCGCGCTGCGGCTGGCCTGGTTGACCAGGCTCTGGATATTGGCGAGCGTGTTCTTCACGCGGTGATCAAGTTCGGCCATCAACAGCTTGTCGCGGTCATAGGCGCGTTCGCGCGCTGCCGCCGCCGCCTTGATCCGGCGCAGCACGACCTCAAGCAGCGATACCCGCAGATCGAACGCCGCATCGGTTTCAGACGTTGTCCACGGCATCGCGCGGCCGCGCACCGTCTGTTGCCATGCTGCAAAGGATTTGCGCGGGATAAGCGTGACACCGTCGTCGCCGACCGAAGCGGTTTTTTCAGGATTGCCGCCCCAAAGCGTCGTTTCGACCAGTTCGGGACGGAACCACATGATGAAATCCGATGGCTCGCGTGACACCGATATCACCAGCAGCCCCGAGCAGGTGGCAGCAAATTTCCGCGCCGGCGGCCAGATTTCGCCAAGCCGGTCGGTCGCCAATATGCCCTCGAATTCAGCCATATAGCCTGTCAGCCACGCCGTCAGCGCGGTCATCTGATCGGGCGTTGGTGTCTTGCCCAGGACGGTCAGGTTGCCATCGACGAACACGGCAACCCCGCCGCTGCGTTCCCCGTCCGGGCCGTGCGTGCCGGCCTGGATATAATCGAGCAGGTCGGGCGAGTGCTGGGTCAACCCCAGCGCATAGTCTTCGACCCCCGCCAGATTGAGCATCAATGTCTGCAACGTTTTGCGGCTTGTCAGCCGGGCGCCGAACATTTCGGTGCGCTCGCACGCCTCCAGTTGCAACGAGAACATGGCGCCGAACAATTCGCATACGGCGCGCAAATGGCGCGGCAGCCGGCGCGGGCTGTCATGGTGGCAGGCGATCAGGCCCCACAGCCGGTCCTCGACGATGATCGAGATCGACATCGATGCCTCGATGCCCATGTTGCGCAGATACTGGCGGTGGATCGGCGAGACGTCGCGCAATATGGCCTGGCTCATGTCCAGCCCCTTGCCGGTGCGCGGGTTGAGGCGGGGCTGCAATGGCGCTGGCTCATAATCGACCTGTGTGATCAGCCGCAGCCAGTTCTGAAGATACAGGGCCCGTGCCTGTTGCGGAATATCGGTGGCCGGATAATGCAGGTCCAGGAACGGCGGCATGTCGGGGCGGCGCGCTTCGGCGATCACCCAGCCCGACGCATCGGCCATGAAGCGATAGACCATCACCCGGTCGTACTTCGCAACCCGGCGCACCCGTTCGGCCGCCTTCTGGCACAGATCGGCGATCGAGGGCGATGCAGCAAAGCCCTCGATCATTTCCTGCACGGCCGACAACGGGTCGCTGGCATAGGGTTCCGCGATTTCAGCGGGTTCGAATTCGATGACAAGCAAGTCGCCGGTGCGGTGCACGCTGGCATCAACCGGCCGATCGGCAATGACCCTGAGCAACGGGTCGAGCAGATGGCGCGGCTTGGCGATGTTCTGATCGGCGCAAAGCTGCCGCACGCGCGCCGCCGCCGCCGCCGGGAATATCGCCTCGATACCGGCCCCGATCAGCGCGGCGCCGGCCAAGTCGAACAGCCCTTGCGTGTCGCCGGCGACCTGCAAAACGGTCATCGACTGGCTGTCGAGCACCAGCATGACCCCGTGCGGCAGAATCGCGCCTGGCATGTGGATGGGCTCGCGGTCGCAATCACTGAGGGTTGCCGGCGCGCGCGCCAGGTCGATTTCATGCATTGTCTGCGGCCTCCCAACCGTCGAGCCAGGATTCAAAGCAGCAAAATGTCGTGACGGCCGCGTCGATGACCGTGCGCCGCGCATCGTCCGGGACGGCGTTCAGCCGTTCGCAAAACGCCCGCCACGCGCGCCCGGTATCAGCGCCGTCGCTGGCAAGGAACCGCTTTCCCGCCTGGGTATTTCCTCCGGCCTGACCGCCAAGGTTGCGTGCAAGCTGGCGGCCGCCAAGCGCGGACCCTTCGACGACATACATCGCACCGATCAGGGCTGCATCGCTGTCCAGCTGCGGCAGGTCCGGGCAACAACCGATGCTGGAAAGCTGCGATTCCGGCGTCCCGAGCGCCACCAGGTCGCTGGCCAGCCAGCCGCTGCGCAGCGGCGCAAGCCCGGCAGCCGCTTCGAACGGCAGATAAAACCCGTACAGCCGCACCAGCAGCCGCCGATAGCCTTCACGCCCGATCCGGCCGTTCGCAATAGCAGCCATCCCGGCATGCAGGTGCATCCGGGCATGGACATCGGCGGTCGCACTGCGCAGCGCGTCGCGCAGGGGCAGGCTGTGTTCATCCACGGGGAGCGCAATGGGCGCCATGAAGTTCAAATGCTCGCGTCCCCCTCTGGCCGGTCGTCCTGAACGCCGAATGATATGTTGGCATCGCGCGCGGTCCTGCAATCCGACACGCGAACAGTGCAAAGGTTCCATGGGGCTGAATATAAAATATGGGGGCGCGGCGTCCGGCTGTTCCGGTCCTGTGATGAACGGCGGCTGGCGGCCATGTTCATGCAACCAACACACACGCCCGTTCATTACGGA
Source organism: Sandarakinorhabdus sp. (assembly GCF_031430775.1). Taxonomy (GTDB): domain Bacteria; phylum Pseudomonadota; class Alphaproteobacteria; order Sphingomonadales; family Sphingomonadaceae; genus Sandarakinorhabdus. The sequence continues at coordinate 6,241 of NZ_JANPCD010000184.1, forward strand.
GCCGCGAAACAAAAAAGGAACGCAAATGAAGACGATCAAGTTCGTGATCGCTGCCACCATGCTCGCAGCGGCGCTGCCGGCAACCGCTGGCAAGCCCGAAAATGACCGCAAGGACCGTCAGGAACGGCAGGACCGCGGGGACCGCCAGGACCGCCAGAGCGCCAGTCGCGGCGAAGTCGAGCGTAGCCGCGACCGCCTGCGCGCCGAGCGACAGGATGTGCGCGAGGCGCAGCGCAGTGGCAGCCGCCGCGACGTGCGGATGGAACAGCGCGATGTCGATCGCGCCCGGCAGGAATATCAGCGCGATGCCCGCGATTGGCGCATCAGCGACAAGCGCCGCTTTCAGGAAAGCCGCAAGAACGCGCCGGGCTGGAATCGCGGCCTGCGCTATGGCTGGGACCGCCCCGACCCCCGCTACAACGGCTATTACGCCGACAATTACTACCGTTCCGGAAATTACCGCGTCCGGCAAATCGGCAGCAATGACCGCATCTATCGCGGAAATGACAACCGCTATTACTGCCGGCGCAATGACGGCACGACCGGTCTGATCATCGGCGCGATCGGCGGCGGCGTGCTGGGCAATGTGATCGCGCCGGGCGGTTCGAAAACGCTTGGCTCGATACTGGGCGGCAGTCTGGGCGCCATCCTGGGCAATGCCATCGGCAGCAATGGCGTCACATGCCGATGACCCTGCCGCCCGGCTCCGTATTGTTCCGTAAAGACCCGCATGCCCTGATTGGCGAGACTGTTCGCGGCCGTGTGTTCGCGCGGCGCTCAGGGACCGGATTTCGTGAAAGCGATTTTGCTGCATGTGCACCGCGATGCGGGACAGGATGACCGCCTGAATGTCGCGATAGACCTGGCGCGGCTGGTGTCCGGCCGCATCCGATGCGTGCAGATCGCAGCAGATATGGCCGAAGCCGACCGCGAGCACGACCGGCTGGCGCGTCATGCCATCGAGAGCAGTTTGCGGCGGGCAGCGACCGTGTGGGACTGGCGCTGCTGCGATGGCAGTGCCGCGGTGCGGCTGATCGAGCACAGCCAGTTGGCCGATATCGTCGTAACCAGCCAGGCACAGCGGCCGGAATTAACGCCGGACCTGGCAATCATCAGCGATCTCGTGATGCATGGCCGTGCGCCGGTCATGGTGGTGCCGGCGGGTTGCCGCCGGTTCGAAGCGCACGGTGCTGCCGTGCTGGCTTGGAACGGGTCCGCCGCAGCGGCGCAGGCCATGCGGCAAGCCGTCCCGCTGCTGCGGCGCGCTGCGTGCGTGCATATCGTCGAGGTCAGCGGCGGTGGTCCCGGCGTTCCGGCCAGCGAGGCCGCCCTGTATCTGGCCCGCTACGGGGCAACAACCGAGGTGCACGAATGGCCGGCAAAGAACCGCAGCCCATCGGCGGCGCTTGCGCACGCTGTCGCCGAGCTTGATGCCCGTTATCTGGTGATGGGGGCCTTTGGCCGCCGGACTGGACTTGGCCAGCTTGGCGACCACCCGGCACACGGCGTCACCCGCGACCTGATCGAGACATCAACGGTGCCGCTGCTCATGACGCATTGAATTCGTGACCGATTGCGCCCTAAAGGAACAGGGTGTGTCCGTTCCGATCCGCCGAGCCTGGCGCCACAGCGTTTCAGGGCAACGCCGCCTATCAGCGGTCGATCCTGGCGACGGTTCCCGATGCCATGATCGTTATCGACGACCATGGCATGATCCTGTCATTCAGCGCGGCGGCCGAGCGCATGTTCGGCTATGCGGAACGCGACGTCGCCGGCCGCAACGTCAACATGTTGATGCCGCAGCCCGACCGGCAGGCCCATGATGGCTATATGGCGCGCTATCTGGAAACCGGGGTCGCACGGATCATCGGGGTGGGCCGCGTCACAACGGCCACCCGCAGCGATGGCAGCAATTTCCCGATCGAGCTGGCCATAGGCGATGCCATCACCGACGAAGGCCGGATGTTCACCGGATTTGTCCGCGACCTGAGCGAGCGCCAGCAGAGCGAGCGGCGGCTGGCGGACCTGCAAGCCGAACTGGCGCATATCTCGCGGGTCAGCGCCATGGGGTCGCTGGCATCGGCCCTGGCCCATGAACTCAACCAGCCGCTGACGGCCATCGCCAATTATCTTGAGGGCGCGCGCGATCTGCTGGGCAATTCCGATGCCGCGTCGTTGGCAATGATCCGCGAAGCCCTTGACGAAGCTGCGGCGCAGTCCCTGCGGGCGGGCCAGATCGTGCGCCGCCTTCGCGATTTCATCGCACGCGGCGACAGCGAAAAACGCGTCGAAAGCCTGCGCCAACTGGTCACCGAAGCCAGTGCGCTGGCGCTCACGGGTTCCGGCCCCGCCGCTGCCGATCTCGAGGTCAGGCTGTCCGCCGATTGTGACCGGGTGCTTGTCGACCGCATCCAGATCCAGCAAGTGCTGCTCAACCTGATCCGCAACGCCGTGGAGGCCATGCACCGCTCACCGCGCCGCCGCATCGTCATCCGCAGCCTGTCCGATGGCCATGGCATGGTGACCGTCATTGTCGCCGACAGCGGTCCCGGCCTTGCGCCGGACGCGCAGGACCACCTTTTCGAACCGTTCCACACCAGCAAGGACCAGGGCATGGGGCTTGGCCTGTCGATCTGCCGGACGATCGTGGAGGCACATGGCGGCCGGATCTGGGCAGAACCAGCCGATATCGGCGGCGCTGCCTTTCATTTCACGCTGACAATAGCCGCCGATGACTGACCGGCACGTCTATCTGGTCGACGACGAAGCCGCCGTGCGCCGCTCCGTCTCCTTCATGCTCAAGGCCGCCGGCCTTTCAGTCGTCACATTCGAATCGGGTGAAGCCTTTCTCAAGTCTGCCGGCGCGCTGGGTCCTGGCTGCGCGCTGCTTGATGTCCGGCTGGGCGGCATGGACGGCCTGGCGGTCCAGCAATGCATGCGCGACCGGGGCATCATGCTGCCGGTGATCATCATCACCGGGCATGGCGATATCGGCCTGGCGGTACGCGCGATGAAGGCCGGCGCCGTCGATTTCATCGAAAAGCCCTTTGAAAAGGCCATGCTGCTCGCCGCCATCGATCAGGCATTCCGGTACGGCGAAGGCCATGAACAGGCCTATGTGCTGGCCCGGCAGGCGCAGGCCCGGCTCAATGCTCTCAGCCCGCGTGAAAGCGATGTGCTGGGCGGGCTTGTCGATGGACACTCCAACAAGGTCATCGCCTATGACCTGGGCATCAGCCCGCGCACCGTCGAAATCCACCGCGCCAATCTGATGGCCAAGCTTGGTGTCGGCAGCCTGTCGGATGCGTTGCGGATAGCCTTCATGGCTCGGCTTGGAGATCTCGCGGCCTAGCCAGCGCCTTGTGGCGACTGGTCCTGCGCCTTGCGACGGCCGCAAGCGGCGTGGCAGGCCTTGTCGCAATCCCCGCGCCGACCTTGCTGTCCGGGCATTTCGGCGTTGCCGCTGCCGCATAGCGCCATCACGATCCTGCCTTGCGGCATGGCTGCGGCCCCGCTGCTGCCGATCATCATGACAGCCGCCAGAAGGGCCGGCAGCGTTGGCAGCGCCGGCAGGGCAGCAAGGCCGGACCTATGCGTCATCGTCAGGCTCCGCAGGTTTGTCTTCGTCGATCAGGATGCGCAGCGCCGCCCCGTCCATATCGTCATATTGCCCGTGGCGCAGGGACCAGAAAAACACTGCAAGCCCCGCCAGGCCAAGGCCCAGCGCCACCGGGATCAGGATCACCAGCCCGTTCATGATGCTGCTCTGCTCGGGCGCGGCGCAGTCATGACGCTGCTCTGCTAGGGCGCGTCGCAGTCACGACGCTGCTCCGCGCAGCCTGAGCGCATTGGCCACGACGATGATCGACGACCCCGACATCGCCAGCGCCGCGACCAGCGGCGTGACCTGCCCGGCAATGGCCAGCGGCACCGCGATGGCATTATAGGCCACCGCAGCAACAAAATTCTGCCGCACGATGGCTGCGGTGGCGCGCGCGACCCGCACCGCCATGGCCACGGGGGCCAGGCTGTCACCCAGGAACACGGCGTCGGCGGTGTTCTGGCTGGCGTCGCTGGCCGATGCCGGCGCCATGGCGACATGGCCCGCAGCAAGCGCCGGGCCATCGTTGAGGCCATCGCCGACCATCAGCACTCGCGCGCCGCCGGCCTTCATCGCCGCGATGGCCGCCAGCTTGTCTTGCGGCGACAGGTCGGCGCGTGCCGCAAGCCCCAGTTCGTGCGCCACCGGCGCCACGGCACCGGCGCGGTCGCCGGACAGGATCGAAGCCGGCAGGCCAAGCCGCGCCAGTTCGGCGATGCTGGCGGCACAATCGGGCCGCAGCGGATCGGCAAAGCGGATGACAATCGCCGGCGCATCACCGACCCGCAGCGCACAGGCCAACGCCGCGCCGTCATCATCGCTGCGGCCAAGGCTGATCGGCACGCCTTGCCACTGCGCCGACAGCCCTTCGCCCGGCACATCGGTGACATCGCCGATCGCGGCCGGCACGGCGCCTTGCGCGACCAGCGCCCGGCGCAGCGCCGCGCTGAGCGGGTGGCGGCTGGTTTGCGCCAGCGCCAGTGCCAGCGATTTGTGGGCCGGTGACAGACCATCAAGCGTCAGCGGCTGCGGCCGGCCAAGCGTCAGCGTCCCCGTCTTGTCGAAGGCCACTTGGTCAGCCTCTGCCAGCCGTTCCAGCGCCGAGCCGTCCTTGACCAGCACGCCGGCGCGCATCAGCGTGCCTGCCGCAACGATCTGCGCCGCTGGCACCGCCGGCCCCAGCGCACAGGGGCAGGTGATGATCAGCACGGCGGCGGCGATCAGCAGCGACTGGTGCCAGCCCGCGCCGGCGATCAGCCAGCCGGCAAGGCTGAGCAGCGCCAGCGTATGCACAGCCGGCGCATAGATGCGCGCCGCCCGGTCCGCGATACGCACATAGCGCGACCGCGATTGCCCGGCGCTTTCCATCAGCCGGGCGATATCGGCAATGCCGGTGTCGGCGCCGGCGGCGGTGATGGCAACGCTGATCGGCCCATCGATGTTGATCGTGCCCGCCAGCGCCGTGTCGCCCGCTACCGCCAGCACAGGCACGCTTTCGCCGGTCAACAGCGACAAGTCGATATGGCTGCGCCCGGCGATGATGTCACCATCGGCAGCCAGGCGCTCGCCCGCGGCCACCAGCATGGTCATGCCGGGCCGCAAGTCGGCCGCAACCATCCACGCCGTGGCGCCGTCCGGCTGCTGCACAAGTGCGCCGGGCGCCGTGTGCCTGAGCAGAGCCGTCACTCCGTCGCGGGCGCGGTCGCGCATCACCGCATCCAGCCAGCGGCCCGCCAGCAGGAAGAACAACAGCATGACGGCACTGTCGAAATAGGCATGGGCGCCGCCGATGATCGTTTCATACAGGCTGAGGCCAGCGGCAAGGCTGACACCGATTGAAATCGGCACATCCATGTTGGTGCGGCGGTGGCGCAGTGCCGTCCACGCCGATGTGAAGAATGGCCGGCCGGCATAGGCCACCGCCGGCAGGGCAATCATCGCCGACAGCCAGTGAAACAGATCGCGCGTCGGGCCGTCGGCGCCCGACCACACCGACACCGACAGCAGCATGACGTTCATGGCAGCAAAACCGGCCACCGCCATGCAACGCAGCAGATATTTGCTGTCGTCATTGGCTGCGACAAGGCCATCGCCCAAACCGCCGCCCAGCGCTTGCGCCTCGAAACCCAATCCGGCCAGCGCCGCCGCCAGATCGGGCACCGCCAGCGTTGCCGCATGGGTAATGGTCACGCGCTTGGCAGTGAAATTGACCCGTGCCGACATGATGCCCGGCACCGCTGCCAGCCCGGTTTCAAGTTTGGCGATGCAGCCGGCGCAGCGCATTCCCGGCACCGAAAACCGCGTTTCGGGCAGCGGCGTGCCAGCGAGTGCAGGGGCGTGGGCATTCATGGCATTGTCTCGGCGAGGCGCATGACCCGGCCATCGCGGTGGATGGCGATGCGCAATTGCCAGCGGCCTTCGGGCAACCGCGCCGTGCTGCGCAGACTGCCATCGGCTTGTACCGCGAACACCAGCGGCATCGCCGGCACCCGGCCCAGAGGGTGATGCGCAGTTCCCGACGCGACAAATCCGGGGCTATCCATGATGACCATGACATGGCGGCTGCCATCAAGGCCCATTCTGGCGGTCCAGCCCAAGGCCTTCTGGGCACGCGCCGCCCGCAGCCAGCCA
>NZ_JANPCD010000185.1:0-20488 GCF_031430775.1 Sandarakinorhabdus sp.
CGGCCGGCGAGGCGGGCGGCCTTGAGCCGCTCGAACTCGTTCGACGTCAGGACGCGGCTTTGCCGCGTCCCCCTGCGCTCGCCTCTTCGCCCACATACCCCCCTACCCCGGCACCACATCAAACGCCGCCGTCAACCGCGCCGCATCACTCTCGAACGGCAGCGTGCCATGCCAGGCGTAGCTTGGAAAAATCACCAGCCGGCCCGGCGCCGGCCGCACGATCCGGCGCGGCGCCAGATCCAGCCCCAGCGCCGCCTCGGGCACGCCGAATTGCAGCGCGCCGGCATCGGTTGCTCCCACCTCCGGCGGCAACGCCACATAGAATGCCGAGCTGAGCCAGCCCTGCGGGTGCATGTGGCTGACGTGAAAACCCTGTGATTTCAGCCGCACCGACCAGCTGCCGCTGAACCGCAGGTCCGGCGACAAGCGGCCGAGGAACGGATGCCCCGGCTTTGACATCTGCTCTGGCGCCAGCGCCGACAGACAGTCCCGCACCGCCAGCATCGCCGCATCGCGCAGCGCGCGGATCACCGGCTCGGCGCTGTCGAACAGCGTGCCGCGCGTTTGCGTGCCGCCCCGCAATGTCTGGTCGGCCGGCGCCGCAAACGTGTTGTGCTTGGCCGCCAGCACCGCCGCCAGATCGCCCAGAAACGCCGGCAGCGTGGCCCAGCCCGGCGGCACTGGCAGGTCGGCCACCATGATCAATCGTTCGTAATCGATCAGCCAGTGTTCGCGCGGGTCACCCAGCAGCCGCCAAATCAGCGTCAGCAGCGACCATGGCGACTGGCTGTCGCCCATCAGCCGGGTGGCAGCCAGCGCCGGCGCCTGCGCCGCCGCCGGGTCACCGCTGCGCAACAGCGTCCAGGCCAGGACATTTTGCGCTGCGCCCAAATCGGGGCGCCTTTGGGCCAGCGCCTGCGCGCCGGCAAGGGCGGCGTCATGCGCGCCGCTGGTGATATCGGCGCTGATGAGGCCCAGTTCCCAGCGCACCTCTGCTCCATGCTGGCGATGCGCGGCGGCGATGAAGGCGCGCATGGCATCGGTATCGCCCACGCCGCGTGCCGCCGCGATGCCGGCCAGGAAGCGCTCGGGCGGCGCCGGATTTTGCAGCGCGGCGCGGTAACCATCCAGCGCTTCGGCCTTGCGGCCGATCTGGGGCAGCAATTCGGTCAGCGCCGTCTGGACGGGTTCAAAATCCGGCTGTGCCGCCGCCAGCGCGCGATATTGCGCCACGGCCTCGTCGAAGCGGCCCAGATCCGCCAGCACATGCCCGCGTGTCAGCAGCGTTTCCGGCGCGCGCAACCCGGCAGCGATGGCGGCATCGAGATCGGCCAGCGCCTCGTTCGCGCGGCCCAGGACACGCAGCGCCGAAGCGCGGTTGTGGCGGGACGGCAGGTCGCCGGGCCGCGCCGCAATCGCCGCCGAAAACGCCGCAACAGCAGCGGCGGCATCGCCCTGCGCCTGTGCCACCGACCCGGCCACGGACGCGACGCGCGGGTCAGCCGGCGCCAGCGCGCGCGCCGTGCCGAGCGCCTGTGTGGCCAGCGGCCAGTCGGCGCGGTCAAGCGCCGCAATGGCGATGTTGATCCAGGATTCGAGATGCCCGGGCACAGCCGCGACAGCCTTTTGCCAGGCGCCGAGCGCGGCATCGCCCTGCCCCATGCGGCCCAGCAGCGCGCCATAGCTGTTCCAGATACCGGCATTGCCCGGCGCGGCGCGGGTGGCGGCGGCGTAGTGGCGCAAGGCATCGTCGGTGCGGGCGGATTGTTCGGCGGCAATCGCGCTCAGATACTGGACATCGGGGTGAGGCCGCGCGGCCAGCGGCAGCTGCGCCAGACAGGCCTGCGCAGCCGCAGTCTGGCCCTGCTGAAGGTGCCTGAGCGCCTGTTGCAAGTTCTGGGTATCGGCGGCGCTGAGCATGACGTGACCGATACACGCGGCGCGGTGTCAAATCTATCCGGACCGCAGCAGTTGCACACCGGTATCGCGTTCGAACAGATACAGCAGCACGCGCGCCGCCTGCCCGCGCGGGCCCTCAAGCCCGCCATCGCGGTCGAGCAGCAGCCGGGCATCGTCGCGCGCCGTGCCGACAAGCGCCTGCACTCGTTGCGGGTCGGCAAAGCGGAACGCCGCCTCGCCGGATTGGCGCACACCCAGGATTTCGCCGGCACCGCGCAGGCGCAGATCCTCCTCGGCGATCCGGAAACCGTCGTTGGTCTCGCGCATCAGCTTCAGCCGCGACCGCGCCGTTTCCGACAGCGTCTCGCCGCGCAGCAACAGGCACACCGACCGCCCCGGCCCGCGCCCGACACGGCCCCGCAGCTGGTGCAACTGGGCCAGGCCAAACCGCTGCGCGGCCTCGATGATCATCAACGTGGCGTTCGGCACATCGACGCCAACCTCGATGACGGTGGTGGCGACCAGCAGCTTGAGTTTGCCGGCGGAAAAATCGGCCATGACGGCGTCCTTTTCGGCAGGCTTCATGCGGCCATGGACAAGTCCGATACTGTCCCCGATGGCACCCTTCAAGAACGCGGCGCGCTGCTGCGCGGCGGCTTCATCGCCGTCCTCGGTGCCTTCAACGAGCGGGCAGACCCAATAGGCCTGTCCGCCGCCGGCCATGTGCCGGGCCAGCGCCGCGACCACTTCGGGCAGGCGGTCGGCAGCGGTGACGCGGGTTTCGATGGGTTCGCGCCCCGGTGGCAGTTCGTCGATCTGGCTTGCGTCCATTTCGCCGAACCGCGTCAGCGCCAGGCTGCGCGGGATCGGCGTGGCCGTCATCGCCAGCACATGCGGCGGCACATTGCCCTTTTCCGCCAACAGCAAGCGTTGTGCGACGCCAAACCGGTGCTGTTCATCGACAACGATCAGGCCAAGATCCTGATAATCGACGCCTTCCTGGAATATGGCGTGCGTGCCGATCAATATGTCGATGCGGCCCATCGCAAGGTCGTCCAGCCGGTCGGCGCGCACCTTGCCCTTGTCGCGCCCCGTCAGGATGGCGATGCGGATCGGCAGGTGCGCGGCCAGTTTCGAAAGCGTGGCAAAATGCTGGCGCGCGAGGATTTCGGTGGGTGCCAGCAGCGCCGCCTGCGTGCCAGCCTCCACGGCGGTCAGCATCGCCTGCAGCGCGACCATGGTCTTGCCCGAGCCGACATCACCTTGCAGCAGCCGCAGCATCGGCGAGGCCTGCGCCATGTCGCCGGTGATTTCGGCGATAACGCGGCTCTGGGCACCGGTCAGTGCCCAAGGCAGGCTGGCAAGCAGCGGCGTCGTCAAGGTACCAGTGCCGACCAGCGCCCGCCCGCGCCGTGCCCGTGTGTCGCGGCGCACCAGCAGCAGTGCCAGTTGATTGGCCAGCAGTTCGTCATAGGCCAGCCGGTCGCGGCCGCCCTCAAGCCGGTGCGCCGCCATCAGCGCGTCCTGCCAGCCCGGCCAGTCGTGGCGTGCCAGCACCGATGGTTCGATCCATTCCGCCAGCGCCGGCACGCGTTCCAGTGCCTGTCCGACCAGCTGCGCCATGCGCCGGTTGGTGATGCCTTCGGTCAGCGGATACACCGATTCGCGCGTCAGGCCCGGCGCCGGATCTTCGGGGCTGGTGACCTCGGGGTGGCTGATCTGCAACGTCTGGCCATAGGAATCGAGCTTGCCGGTGATGCGGCGCGGCTGGCCGAGCGGCAATTTGGTCTGTGCCCAGGTGGCGCTTTGCCCGAAGAACACCAGATCGACCCATTGCCCGCCCGAATCGACCGCCGCGACCCTGAGCGGTGAACGTGGCCCGCCGCGATTGTGGCGCACCGGTGTGAGCGTGACGATGACGGGCCGGCCCACCAGCGACACGTCCAGCACATCGACCATCTGCCGTTCGATGGCCATGGTCGGCAAATGAAAGGCCAGATCGATGACGCGCGCCAGTTTCAGCCGCGCCAATTGCCGCAGTTGGGCAGCGCCCACCCCCTTGAGGGCGGCCAGTTCGGCGAACAGCGGGTTGAGGATGGCGGGGCGCATGTCTAATGAAGGGTCATAGCACCGCGCGGCCGCTTTGAAATGGCCGGGCGGCAATTGGCATTTTTTGGGGCGGAGCCGTTCATGGACATAGATCATCGCCTGCGCCGCATGAAATTTCGTGCCTGGCATCGCGGCACCAAGGAGGCCGACCTGCTGATCGGCGGGTTCTGCGACCGTTATGCCGCCGGCTGGACCGACGCCGAAATGACCTGGTTCGAAGCCATCCTTGAAGAACAGGATGTCGATGTCATGGCCTGGGCGTTGGGCACGGCCGTGCCGCCAGACGCATTTTGCGGCGCGCAGATGGATGCGCTGTTGCGGCTGGACTATGTCGCCATTGCAATGCGTTGAGGACGTTTCTTGATTGACCTGAGGAACTTTGTCACCGCACGGCGGCCGTTGACGCTGGCGCGCTGCGCCGGCGGCTTTCTGCCATGGTTGATGGCCGATGCCGCGCGGGCCGCCAAGGGCCGCGCCGTGTTCATCGCCGCCGACGAGGCACAGGCCCGCTCCCTTGCAGATGCGGCGCAGTTTTTTGCGCCCGAACTGTCGGTCATCATGCTGCCGGCCTGGGACTGCCTGCCCTATGACCGTGCCTCGCCGTCGCTGCGGGTGGCCGCCGAACGGCTGGCGGCGTTGGCGGCGCTGGGCGAGGCACCTACCGGCGCGCAATTGCTGGTGACGACTGTCAACGCCATGACGCAGCGCACATTGCCGGCCGCCCGCATCGCCGCGCTGACGGCCATCATCCGCCCCGGCACGCGCATCGACCGCGACCAACTGGCGGCCAAGCTGGCGTCCAACGGCTATGTCCGCGCCGATACGGTGGTGGAGCCGGGCGAATATGCCTTGCGCGGCAGCTTGCTCGACCTGATGCCGGCGGGTGCCGACGCCGGGCTGCGGCTCGATTTCTTTGGCGACGAGGTGGAAACGCTGCGGCGCTTTGACCCCGCCACGCAGCGCAGCCTGGGCAGCGCCGATGGCTTCACGCTGTTGCCGGTCAGCGAAGTGCTGATCGACGAGGCGCGCATCAAGGCGTTTCGCGCCGGCTATCTGTCGATGTTCGGCAGCGTCGCCACGGCCGATCCGGTGTACGAGGCGGTCAGCGACGGGCGGCGGCTGGCGGGCATGGAGCATTGGCTGCCGTTGTTCGAGCCGGAATTGACCACCATGTTCGACTGGCTGGGCGCCGATGATGTCATCGTGCGCGATAGCGGTGCCGATCTGGCCGCGTCCGACCGGTTCGACGCCATTGCCGATTATCACGACAACCGCACCGCCGCGCTCAGCCAGAAAAAGGGCAGTTACCGCCCGCTGCCCGCCGATGCGCTGTATCTGGACCGCGCGGAATGGGCCGGGCTGCTGGCCAGCCGCAGCGTGCACGTCGCTTCACTGCACAGCGTTGCCGATGGCACACTGGCCGCCATCGACTGCGATGCCGTGCCAGCCCGGGATTTCGCGCCCGAACGCGTCGCACAGGCCAACAACGGCCCGCCCGTCTACACCGCAATCCGCGCCCATATCGAAGGGCGGCGCAGTGCCGGCGACCGGGTCATCCTTGCCAGCTATTCCCACGGCGCCCGCGAGCGCCTGATGGGGCTGCTGGTGGACGAAGGCGTCGACAGGCTGGGGCTGGCCGACAGCTGGCAGGAGGCGCTGGGCGTGGCGGCGCGCGGCAGCATCGCGTTGACCGTGGTGCCGCTTGAGCATGGCTTTACCCGCATCGAGGCGAAATCGGCCATATTGGTGCTGACCGAGCAGGACATGCTCGGCGACCGGCTGGTCCGCAAGAAACGCAGCGCCCGCAAGGCCGATGCCTTCATGTCCGAGCTGGCGGCGCTCAGCCCCGGCGACCTGATCGTCCACCGCGACCATGGCATCGGGCGCTATGATGGCCTGGTCGCCATCGAAATCGCCCGGCGGCCGCATGACTGCGTGATGCTCAGCTATGACGGCGGCGACAAGCTGTATGTGCCGGTCGAGAACCTCGATGTGCTGTCGCGCTATGGCAGCGACAGTGACGGCGTCGGCCTCGACAAGCTGGGCGGCGTGGCGTGGAGCACCCGCAAGGCGCGGATGAAGCAGCGCATCCGCGAGATTGCCGGCGAATTGCTCAAGACTGCCGCCGAACGCGCGCTGCGCCAGGGCGAGCCGGCAGTGGTCGATCCGCATGACTATGCTGCCTTTGTCGATCGCTTTCCTTATGCCGAAACCGATGACCAGTTGCGCGCCATTGCCGATGTGCTGGAGGATCTGTCCAGCGGCAAGCCCATGGACCGGCTGGTGTGCGGCGATGTCGGGTTCGGCAAGACCGAAGTGGCATTGCGCGCCGCGTTTGCCGCCGCCATGTCGGGTATGCAGGTCGCCATCGTTTGCCCGACAACGCTGCTGGCGCGGCAGCATTTTGCCGGCTTTCAGGAACGTTTTGCCGGCATGCCGATCCGCGTGCGCCATCTGTCGCGGCTGGTCAGCGCCGCCGACGCCAAGCTGGCGCGCGAAGGCATCGAGGACGGCACGGTCGATATCGTCGTCGGCACCCATGCCATTCTGGCCAAGTCAGTGGAGTTCAAGCGGCTTGGGCTGGTGGTCATCGACGAGGAACAGCGGTTCGGCGTGGTCCACAAGGAGCGGCTGAAGGCGCTGAAGGCCGATGTCCATGTGCTGACGCTGACGGCGACACCGATTCCGCGCACCTTGCAGATGGCGCTGACGGGCCTGCGCGAAATGTCGATCATCGCGACGCCGCCGGTCGACCGCCTGGCGGTGCGCACCTATGTCATGCCGTTCGACGAGGTCGTGCTGCGCGAGGCCTTGCTGCGTGAACATTATCGCGGCGGGCAGAGTTTCTTCGTGGTGCCGCGCATCGCCGACCTGGCCGATATCGAGGAATTCATCCGCCGCGAAGTGCCGGAGATCAAGCCGATTACCGCGCACGGCCAGATGGCGCCGTCCGAAGTCGAGGAACGCATGAGCGCGTTTTATGACAAGCGCCATGACGTGCTGCTGTCCACGACCATCATCGAAAGCGGGCTGGACATTCCATCGGCCAACACGCTGATCGTCCACCGCGCCGACCGTTTCGGCCTGGCGCAATTGTATCAGATCCGCGGCCGCGTCGGCCGTGCCAAGACCCGCGCCTATGCCTATCTGACGACGCCGGCCGGGCAGGTGGTGTCGGAAACCGCCCAAAAACGCCTGCAGGTGCTGAGCCAGCTTGATACACTGGGTGCCGGGTTCCAGCTTGCCAGCCACGATCTTGACCAGCGCGGCGCCGGCAACCTGCTTGGCGACGAGCAATCGGGCCATATCAAGGAGATCGGGTTCGAACTTTACCAGTCGATGCTGGAAGATGCGATCCTGGAGGCGCAGGCCCATGCGCGCGGTGTCAAGCCACCGGAGGAGGCCTTCAGCCCGCAGATCACCGCCGAAGTACCGATCCTCATCCCCGAGGATTATGTCCCCGACCTCAATGTCCGCATGGCGCTGTATCGCCGGTTGAACGAGATGACGAGCCGCCCCGACATCGATGGTTTTGCCGCCGAGATGATCGACCGGTTCGGCAAGCTGCCCATCGAGGCTGCCAACCTGCTGGCGATCATCGAGATCAAGCTGGCCTGTCTGGGTGCCGGCATCGCCAAGTTGGAGGCCGGGCCAAAGGGCGGGCTTGTGACGTTCCAGGGCGACAGTTTTGCCAACCCCGAAGGCCTGTTCGCCTACATCGACCGGCTGGGGGCACGGGCAAAGATTCGGCCCGACAACAAGCTGTTCGTGGCTGCCGAATGGGCCGGCGACCAGGTGCGATTGAAGGGTGCGCTGGCGCTGGCGTCATCGCTGGCAAAGATTGCCGGCGGCGCTGCTGTCGGTCCCGGAAAGGCTGCTCCGGAGGCAAAGGGCAAGCCTCTGCCACCCAAGACGGCGACGCCGTCAAAGCCCCCCCCGAAGGTGCCGATACGCCCTTCGGTGTTCAGGTCGAAAATGCGGGGTTGATCTGCCAGACCGGCAGTGGACGGCTGACTCGTGGTCAGCCACCCATTGCCGGCAGATGCATCTGCCGGGTGCGGCAAAAGGCCCGCAGGCCGGCTGCGTCGAGCGGCGGCGCGACGCAAAAGCCCTGCACGCCGTCACAGCCGGCGGCGCGGGCGGCGGCAAGCTGCACCGCGTCCTCCACCCCTTCGGCGATAACCGACAATCCAAGCCGGCGCCCGGCCGCCACCACGGCCTCGACCAATATGCGTTCGCGTTCGGTGCCGCTCAGGCACAGTGTCAGGCTGCGGTCGAGCTTGAGGATATCGACCGGCAGCTTGGCGAGCCGGGCCAACGAGGAGTAGCCGGTGCCGAAATCGTCCAGTGCCACCTGCACACCGTCGCGGCGCAGCACATCGAGCAGCGCAGCGGCGGCCTCCATATCCTCGATCAGCGCATCTTCTGTGACTTCCAGCACAAGCCGGTTCGGCGCGAAGCCTGCCTGCGCAAGGTTGGCCGCCAGCGTTTCGATGAACAGCGGATCGGCGAGATCGGCGGCGGTGACATTCAGGGACAGCTTGAGTCTGGCTTCGGGGCCGGTCCAGTTGGCCGCGGTCGCTATGGCCTGGGCGCGGATGTAGCGGCCAAGTTCCAGCGCCAGTTCAGCAGACGCCGCGGTTGCCAGCAAAGTGGTGGCGGACAATTGCCCGAATTCGGGATGCTCCCAGCGCACCAAAGCCTCGGCGCCCATGATGCTGCCGCCCGGCACAGAAAGCTGCGGCTGGAACATCAAGGTGATGCCGCCCTTGACCATGGCGCTGTGCAGATCGGATTCCAGATCGGCCAGCCGGGTCAGCGGATCGCCGCCAGGGCTGGTTTCGAACCATGCGACGGCGCCGGCTTCACGGCCGCGCGCATTGGCAAGTGCGACCCCGGCGCGGTGGACAAGCCCCATGGCATCGCTGCCCGGCAACGCCTCGGCAGACGCCAGCCCGGCGCGTCCGGACAGATGGATCAACCGGTCATCAATGGCAAAGGGCCGCGAAAAGCCCTCGACAAGCTGCCGCGCAAGGGCTTCCGCATCATCGCGGCTGACATCGCCGGCCAGCGCAAAGCCGAATTCTGCCGCCGCGAGCCGCGCCAGCAGACAGGCGTCGACACCTTCGTGGCGGGCATCGACGATGTGCGACATGCGCATCGCCAAGGCCCCCAGCAGGCGGTCACCGACATCACGGCCATATGCAGCATTGATCTGGGCAAAGCGGCCTACACCGATGGCCACGACGAATACGCCCGACCGGCCCTTTGCAAGCTGGCGGGACACCCATTCATTGAGCTGTTTGCCCGTCGCCAGACCGGTCAGCCGGTCGGTAATGAGAATGTCGCGGTCACCCTGGCTCGCGGCATTTTCGAGCCGGTCGGCATGGCGCACGGCCAGCGCCAGTGCATTGGCAAAGGCCTCGCCGCCAAAGGGTGACACCAGCACGCCTGTTGCGCCTGCTTCACGCGCCGCTGCAACTGATTCGCCATCCGTGCGCGACAGCATCACGAGCATGGCGCCGCAGCGCTCCTCGACCGCCGGGCCAAGCGACTTGGCCACGCCAAGACCAAGCTCAAGCGCGCCGCGGCAATCGACCACCACCATGCGGACGGGTTCGGACTGGAATCGTTCCGCTGCGGCATCGGCCCGTCGTTCGATGCGCGGCCCCATGGAGGCCTCCGTCACCATCCTGGCAACATCGTCCGCATATCGCGTCGAAATGATCAGCACAGGTTCGTTGGTGGCGCGTGTCATCATGGCCCTTAGAACTTCGGTGCCGGGCAGCACCGATCTGTCATCCTTAAACACAGATTGCAGCGCTGTCAGCACGCACAGCGGGGCTTTTTGGCGCACACTGAGGCCGGGCGGCGCCGTCAACGCGTCTGGGGGCTGGACTTGGGCTCGCCCCGCCCCCACTCTTGGGACGACCATGCACCACGCCGACCACCAATCCGTGCCGCCTGCCGGCGCACCGCTTATCGACCCCTTTGGACGGCCGATAAGCTATTTGCGCGTGTCGGTGACCGACCGCTGCGATTTTCGCTGCGTGTATTGCATGTCCGAACACATGACATTCCTGCCCAAGTCCGAAGTGCTCAGCCTTGAGGAGATCGACCGGCTGGCGACGGCGTTCGTGCGGCGCGGTACGCGGCGGCTGCGGCTGACCGGCGGCGAGCCGTTGGTCCGGCGCGGCATATTGGATCTGGTCGCGTCGCTGGGCCGGCATCTGAAAACCGGCGCGCTGGACGAATTGACGCTGACCAGCAACGGCTCGCAGCTCGACCGGTTTGCCGAGCCGCTGTTTGCTGCCGGGGTGCGGCGCATCAACGTCAGCCTCGATACGCTGGACGCCGACCGGTTTGCCGCCATCACGCGCTGGGGCCGGCTGCCACAGGTGCTGGACGGTATCAGGGCGGCCACGGCAGCGGGCATCAGGGTCAAGCTCAACATGGTGGCGCTGGCCGGGGTCAACGAGGACGAGATCGAGGCAATGCTGGCCTTTGCAGCCGACAATGGCCATGACCTGACGCTGATCGAAACCATGCCGCTGGGCGAGATCGACGGCGACCGCATGGACCAGTATCTGCCGCTGTCGCGCGTGCGGGAACGGCTGGCCCGGCGTTTCACCTTGCAGGACATCGCCGTGCGCACCGGCGGCCCGGCGCGTTATGTGCGCATTGCCGAAACCGGCCAGACCCTGGGTTTCATCACGCCGCTGACGCATAATTTCTGCGAAAGCTGCAACCGCGTGCGGCTGACGGCGACGGGGCAGTTGTATATGTGCCTGGGCCAGGACGACAGCGCCGACCTGCGCGCCGTCATCCGGGCGACGGGCGATGATACCGCGCTCGACCGGGCGCTGGACGAAGCGATAAGCCGCAAGCCCAAGGGCCATGACTTTGTCATCGCACGGCGCGGCGCGGCACCGGCCGTTGCGCGCCACATGAGCGTGACGGGCGGTTGAGCCGGCCATGAAGGACAAAAAGATGAAATTGGCGCTGCTCGTGTCGGACAGCCATGTCGCCAAGGCCGCAGGGCAACTGCTGCGCGATCAATATGCCTTTGTGCCGGTGCGCGAAGCCGATGTCGTGGTGGCGCTGGGCGGCGATGGTTTCCTGCTGCAGTGCCTGCACGAGGCCATGTTGCTCAAGGAACCCAAGCCGATGTTCGGCATGAACCGAGGCACCGTCGGCTTCATGATGAATGACTTCAAGGCCTAGGGCCTGGCGGCGCGGGTGGCGGCGGCGCGCACGTTCACGCTGCACCCGTTGCAGATGACCGCCGAGACATTCGATGGCGACACCGTGACCTGGCCGGCGATAAACGAGGTGTCGCTGCTGCGCGAGACCCGCCAGACGGCCAAGATCGGCATCGTCATCGATGGCAAGCTGCGGATGGAAGAGTTGATCTGCGACGGGGTGCTGGTGGCGACGCCGGCGGGATCGACCGCTTACAACCTGTCCGCCAACGGGCCGATATTGCCGTTGCAGGCCGATCTGCTGGCGTTGACGCCGATCAGTCCGTTCCGGCCCCGGCGCTGGCGCGGCGCGCTGCTACCAGCCGAATCCGTGATCGAGTTTCAAGTGCGCGAGGCCCGCAAGCGCCCGGTATCGGCAGTGGCCGACCAGCACGAAGTGCGCAACGTCGCCAACGTCAAGGTCAGGACCGACAAGAGCGTGCGCCTGGAGCTGATGTTCGACCCCGGCTATGCGCTTGATGACCGGATCAGCCTGGAGCAGTTTGCGACCTAAAGGGATTAGCAGTTTGCGACTTGAAAAGCCCTTGCCGGCCCGCAAACGCGCCGCTATAGCCGCGCCTCCACGCTGTTCCTCGGTAGCTCAGCGGTAGAGCATTCGACTGTTAATCGAATGGTCGTAGGTTCGAATCCTACCCGGGGAGCCAGCGTGGTTAATCAATCGCTTGAAACATAAGCGGTTTTAGCGGACGAATTTTTCTGCTCCCCAAATCGTTCCCCAAATTTACCCTCGGCTTGATGGGTCAGGGAGCAGATCACGCCTCTCGGCAATGACATTCGCGCGCATGACCTACAGGCGCCGCATAATCGCATCCATCGTGGCGCTACACACATCGTCAAGCGCTTCATACCGCTTCCAGTGGCGTTCATAGGTGCAGCGCCACATCCCCTTGGGTTTCCGGGGAAGCAAGGCACCGAACCCAGTCTCGCCCCCCAGCCTGGATTGCAGTCGAAACATCGCTTCAAATGGCCGATCGGCGCCCGGGATGCGCTGCGATCGCCACGCCAGCCGCAAAGCGCCCGCAGAGGCGAAGCAATCAGCACCGGCGGGTAGGTATAGTTTTAGCGCCCGGGTCCCGCGATAGGGGCATATAGCCCACCAGCGTCGCCCCCCAAAATGAGGCACTGTCGTGCAAAGGCGGATTCGCTGGTGCACGGCCTCGCCTTTCGGCCCGCATGCATAACACAAATCGAGGCTGGCGCTCTCAGGGTCGGTAAGATCGGCACTGAAGGCGACTGAACCCGCCGGCTCGCTGCCATATTGCCAATGCAAGGTGCCGGTCATCAAGGCACCATCACGCGCGTGGCCGGTGCGCAGCATCCAGCCGATATCCACATACAGGCTGGTATCTGCCAAACGCCGCCCGCCTGATCGCCCTGATCCATATCCGCCCATAAGGCAGAACATATCAAAAACGATTCTGCACCGCCATCAGGGCTGGGGCAGATCGATCAACTGCATGATGCGGTGGGTTTCATCCAGAATCTTGATGATGCGCTGGTAGTGGCGCACGTCATCCCAGCTTAGGGCGCGGCCCTTGCGGTCTTTCAGCCATTTCTGTGCCGGCTGGTATCCGCCGATATGGAAATTCCAGGCGGTGGCCGAAACGCCAGAAAAGCCCTGTGTTTGGTTGATCCACACCTTTCCCAGTTCATGGCGCGGCTTGTCCACCACGCTATCGCCCTCTCCTTCAAACGGGAACGGCGTGTCGCCGATGGCGGCCGGCTCCATCAGGTGCAGGCGGCGCAAGGCCTCCCCCTGTTCGCTGATGGCGCGGAACACCGCTGGCGATGGCGGGAACGGCACGCGCGGGAAATCGATCTTCAGGAATTCGGCATAGGTTTCACGATAGGCCGGGCTGTGCAGCACGCCATAGATGTAATCGAACACTTTCACTTCATCGGGGCGGGTGTCGCCCGTCGCGCAGCGGAAGGTGTCTGTGCCATCGGGTACGGGCGATGGGCCAGTCAGGTCTGCCGCTGCGCGAACGCGGGCATATAGTTTTTGATCGAAGTTAACCTGCACTGACCGATCAAGGCTTTGCTCATCAGGATAAAGATAAAGCGCCTGGACGTAGTTTCCTTCTTTCATCGAAACTGCGTGGTGGATCATGATGTCATCAACGCAAAATGAATGGCACCATGGCAAATCGATATCTATCTTTCGTGTGAGGGAAAGAGCAATATTCTCATCGATAAGATGACGCATGTTCTGTAGAACAGGTCTGGCATGAAACCCGCGCGTCACTCCGGTATAATAAGTGAACTTATAATCAAAAGGCGCGTACAAAATGCGACGTACCTTTGCATCTGATGGGCCGCTTGCGTTCACATCATCAAATGCGTTCTTCGCTGTCCAGTCGCTATCTTTTGGAAGTGAAAAATCACTATGAACTGTTTCCAATTTTGCTCGCGAGAATTTTACAACATGTTGCCACAATTCGTCTCGGCTGAATTTGATAGTGAAATCATCGCGCTTTGTGATCATGCCCATTGTCATGAAGGGCATCAGTTCAGCGACCGAAAAGCGGCAATTATATACTTTAGTTAGCGAGTCTGCGATGACAACAGGATTTAGCCCGGATGTTGGGGGCAGAGAAACAAACAGGGCCGGCGCGTTTAATGCCGGCAAGCACTACGAGATTGGCGAGGTCGTCAATGTGGCTGATGGCGTATTCAGCGGGCGCTGGGTAGTTCGATCTGTTCAAATAGGGCGCTGTGAACCTGATTGTTGCCGTCATTCATAATAAAATAGCAAATAGTCTGTTCGTCAGGTGATGCAATAATATGCCTGTTTAGTAAGGCTATAATTTTATCCCTCCAGCCCGTGATCTCGGCAAATTTTAATGGCCTGTCATTTTCTAGAATGTTTTTTGCGTGCCCGCGATGTAGTGCACCTCCCGCATGACGGTTCCATAGATTAACAAGATCTGTCTGCGTAAGAAAGCCAGTAGTTTTGTGAACCCAACTTGGTATGCCATCTTCAATTATATCTTCGGCCTCTAGTGGGACTGGAAAAAACTTTGGGTGAAGCCTTGATAGATTTTTGATTATATAATCTGCCTTATGGGTTGTATATAAATCGGCCTTTGGTTTCATAGAGCCGTGTATTACTAGGCAGCCGATAGCAATTAGCTCGCAGATCATGCGCAGTTGAAGATAGCAAAGCTCCTCGGCAATCTTGGCGCGTAAAGGCACCTCTTTATTCAGCACGGCGGATATCGCTTCGGTCCGGTATTTGATTTCGACCAGCAAACCCCTGTAGGTGGTGGAGGCGGATTCATTCACAAGGACACCCGATGTCTAGCGCTGACGACAACACCTACTCCGAAGCGGAGACAGCGGCCCGTCGAGAGGCGGCGATAAAGCGTATGCTGGCGACCCCCCACAAGCCGCACAAGGCTAGCGGGAAGCCGCCCAAGGAGTCGAGTCAGTCGGGGAGATAACGCTTCCCGCGCGTGCCAATCTGTCGCGGAATTTTCGCCAGCTTAGGCGGCGAGTTTGTCAGTCCGCCGATAGGTGAGGCGGCGACCTTCGCCGCCCTTGAGGATGGCAGCAGCGCGCTCGCCATCGGTCAATTCGCGGGTGTTGTAGCGAAGATCGAACTCGGCGCAGTAGCGGCCAAGGTGCGCTTCGCTCATGTGGTGATAGGTGCCGATGACGCCGCGCTTGAAGATCGAGAAGAAGTTTTCGGCGGTGTTGCTGTGCTTGAAGCCGCCCGTGGTGACGTATTGCTTGGCGCTGTGGTTGACGACGCTATGACCGTTAAACTCGCGCCCCATGCGGGTGTAAACCGGGCTTTCGTCGGTCATCAAATGTGAGGCGCGGTCAACGTTGGTGACGACCAGCGCGCGAACATCGGCGGCGTTGACGTTGGCAACATGGAATGAGCGGGCCTTGCCGTTGCGCTCCACAAGGGCAACGACGGCCTTCTTGGGGGCAGGCTTGCGGGTGGCGCGGTTCTTGGCCTTGCCGCCAACATAGGTTTCATCGGCTTCCACAACTGTGTCAGGACCGCCCAGCGGGCCGGTAGGGGCCGCGCCGTCCATGGCTTCGCGGATACGGTGGCAGAGGAACCATGCCGTCTTGTAGGTCACGCCTAACATGCGCTCCATTTGTTTGGCGCTCATGCCCTTCTTGGACGCGGCCATAAGGTGCGTGGCCAGCAACCACTTGTGCAGCGGAACGTGCGAGCGTTCCATGACCGAGCCGGTGCGAACGGTGAACTTGTCGCGGCAATCGTTGCAAAGGAACATACCAGCCTGGGTCTTGCCTTCCATGCGGCGAACACGAACCGAACCGCAAAAGGGGCATGACGGCTCGCCAGCCCAGCGGGACGCTTCGATGTGAGCGCGGGCGGCGTCTTCGTCGTGAAAGATTTTGTCGGTGATATTCATGGCGGCGTTCCTCTGTGGAACCTTTATGCCGCAATGCGTCTGCTAAGTAAAGTATATAATTGCCCGAAAAGCCCTGCGAATAAACTTCCTCCACCGCATAGTTGCGCGCCACGAACGGATAGGTAGGCGGCTTGTGCGGCAAGGCGGCTGGCGCCAGGCTTGTGGCGGTTCCAGCCCATAGGGCATCATATTTGCCGCTCCGCTTGCCCCACAGGTCGCCATGGAAAACCTCGGCCAGCGGTTTGACCTTGCGGCTATCAGTCTTGCGCTTCACCGCGATAATGATCGCCACGCCCTGCATGATATCGAACACGTTCGTATCCGCCCTGCCATCGGGCGCCACTTCCTTCTTCTTGGCGTTGCCGTGCAGATCGATCACGTGGATGCGATCAAAGCTGTTCATCAGGTGCCAGCGCATGCCGCGAAAGGTGGGATTGTCCAGGTAGCCGTGGTTGGTGATGAAACCCAGCACACCCTCGCCGTTCTTGGCAATCATGTGTTCGGCCAGGCGGATGAACTTCACATAGTCATCATTGATCCACTTGGGGTTGCGCTCTTGCAACCGCTGCTTGCCGCCCGGCTCCTGTTTATAGGCTTCCATCAGGCCCATGATCCACGCGCCCTTGTTCGCGCTTTCGCCGGAATATGGCGGGTTCCCAATCACGCACATGATGGGGTGTTGCCGCTTGATATCGCTAGCCGCCTTCGCTTCATTCGCCATGGCCAGTGACAGGCCAAACAGCGATTGTTCCACCCGTTCGCCTTCTTCCAGGCTGTTGGTAAGATAGACGCCCAGCCGGGGCGGGTTGCCGGATGGATTGTAGCCCAGTTCGGTCAGGATCATGTCCAGTTTCATGTGGCACATCGCATAGCTGGCCATCAGCAATTCAAAGCCGTGCAGACGCGGGATCAGGTCTTGCTCCACATAGGTGGACCAGTGCCCCGGCGCGATGCCCTGCACCCGGCCCGCCACCAGCTTGATGACTTCCGCCAGGAACGTGCCGGTGCCGGTGGCAGGATCGAGTATCTGCACCCGGTGCACGTCCTTGCGGATGGTGACGGGCTTGCCGCTCTTAGGGTTGGTTTGCCCAGTATCCCAATCGATGGTGACTTTGCTGGTATCCGCCAAGCCATCGGCAAGGCCGAATTCGCTTTTCAGCACATCATCCACCGCCCGCACGATGAAGTTCACCACCGGCTCTGGCGTATACCACACGCCGCGCGCCTTGCGCTTGGCCGGGTTGTATTCGGCCAGGAAGGTTTCATAGAAATGCAGGAAGGGATCATTGCGGGCAGTGAACTTGCCGAAATCCTTCAGGATGGCGTGCAGATCGGCGGCGCGGAACACGTCGCACAATTCATCGATCACCCAGCGGATGCGCTCATCCAGATCAACACCGGCGATATAGCCGAACAATGACCGCAAGAACGGGTTTGATTTGGGCAGCAGGTCCAGCGCCTCGCTGCGGCTGAACGTGTCCAGCGACGTGTCATGCAGGCGGGCGGCGAACAGGCCATAAGCGATGGTTTCGGCATAGATGTCGGCAAAGTCCGCCACGGTGATATCGTGGATCAGATTGGCCTTGAACGCCTCATACTGGCCGGTCAGATCGGTCAACCGTTCGGCCGCGATATCGGCCACCAGCGCGCGGCCCATGATGTCCTTGATGATCGCCGCCTTGCCGGCCATCATCTCGGCCAACTGCCTTGCGGTGCCAATGCTGATGGGTGTCGCGGTTACGAAGTTCCGTAACAGGCTTTCGAGGACGGGGAAGTTTTCCGGACGCGCCGGTGTGGTGGGGATCAGATCGGCAATGGTGACAAAGGCCGTGCTTTCACCCTTGCGGATGAATTCGAAATCCAGCCCGTTGGTGTAGATCAGGTTGGGCAGGCCCTTGGTGTAACGCGCTTTTTGTTCCTTGCTGTAATCATTTGCGGCAAATTTTCGGATGTCCTTGCCGATGTCTTTCGCTTCCACCCAGCCGATGGAAATGCCGTTTCGGTTGAACACGAAATCCGGCGCACCGACATCGGTCAGGCGCTTTGGCTCATTGATGACAGACACATTCCTGTCGATGCTTTCGAACAGTCGCGACAATGCCGGACGGAAACTGTGTTCCGTGCTTTGGCCGCTTGCGTGCAACGCGCGGATTTCGGCCAGATACGCCTGAATTTCCATTGATGTGCGGCCTCGTGAATGTTTGCATCATGCTTACCGGCTGGCCGGCGCCGCGCCAAGATTTTCCGAAATCATTAGGCAACTTGGCCTTGCTCGCCCCGTCGAGGTTCCCGTGTTTGATTGGCTTAACCTGCCTATGGCGATCATCAGGAATGACAATCGCAGAAAGCGCGCGAGCGGGATGGTGTGCAGATATTGAAGTTCCTTGATTCTGCTGTACGCATCTGTGTTCGTGCAAGCCGCCGGCCGTTTCCAAGTCTCGCATATTCTGCGTTCGCCAGGGCATCCCAGAGCATCGCGCGGTAGCAAGCGCACGCGTCTGGGCACACTATCGCATGGCGGCAGTTCCGAGTTTAAAAAACTGCCTTGAGCTTATCGATAGTGCGGCCATCTCTTTTTCGTGAAGCCCACGAACAATGGCAGCCTCCAACACGGCCAACCTCGCAAGAGATAGCCGTTGAGACCCCTTGCGCTCGCATTTTCTGTAAAGATTAGGCGCCCTTGCGCGAGGTGACCGAGGCCACCATCACCCATTTACGGTTTCTGAAAATTGCAGACGGAATGCTCTGAGCACACCGTGCCGAATAATCCGGCTGGTGCCCTTCCCCCCCCAAGCCGGCCGAATATCCGGCCCTAGTTTATTGCTGTCGCCGGATCGCTGAAAACCGACCGGCCTCTGCTAATCCTGCGAATGGCGCTAATCACAAGCGCCGCCACACCTTCTTGCGCGGCGTGCCATCAATGATTGCTCCGCCGTCCATCTGGCGGACAAGGCCATGCTCCGCCAGCAACATCAGCACCCGCTCCGCCGTGGCCTTGTCACGCACGCACGCCGGCCCGCTCTGGTAAATCAGGCTCATGGGAAACACGATTGCACTTTGTCTCGTCAGAAACGCCAGAACCTTCTCCGCCGCGACCAGATCAGGGTTTAGCGCCGCAGCCTCTTGCAACCGCAGCATCTCGCCCGCGTAAAACTCCGCAAGCACAATGCCGGCATCAAGATCGGCCGCCGTTATCTGGTGGGTTTCCGCGCTCCGCAACATCGCCAGCACGCCCGCGATGCGGCCGGCATGCTCCGCCGCCTTGCTGCCCCAACCGCGCATGCGCTCCCATACTTCGC
This sequence comes from Sandarakinorhabdus sp., assembly GCF_031430775.1. Classification (GTDB taxonomy): domain Bacteria; phylum Pseudomonadota; class Alphaproteobacteria; order Sphingomonadales; family Sphingomonadaceae; genus Sandarakinorhabdus. The sequence continues at coordinate 18,964 of NZ_JANPCD010000185.1, forward strand.
CCTCGCCTTGGCGCGCTTCGCAGCGGCGGGAATAGCCTTTCCATGCAATCGCGGCGTCAGGCGCGAAACTCAGCTTGCGGGGCGCCAGGTGGCGCGGATCGCCGCCCACGGTTTCATATGGCCGGCTCAGCAGAGATGCGATTGCGTCGTTGAACCGACCCAGCGCCGCCGTGTCCGCTGGCGTCACCTCCCGCCCGAACCGATGACCGAACGGCACATGGGGCGCCGACACGAGCATGCGCGCCGTCAGCCCGGTATCGATCGCCTCCCGGTCCGCAAGCAGACGCGGCGCCAGCACGGGTTGAAACATCAGGTGCAGCGCCAGCCGCCGGCCGTGAAGGCTTGCGCTTTCCTCGCCCGCACGCATGCGCTTGATCGGCCCGCCATCCCACAGGGCGTTCAGTCCGCCTAGCGTGCTGGCCTTGTTGTCAGACTGCATGCTCCACCCGCCAAGCATCTTGCCGCCCTCGTCAGAGAACAGCCCCAGCGCGGCCGGCGCCGTCTTAAAGGCGCGTTCCAAGCCCTGTAATGTCGGATCGGCAACCGTCAGGATCGGCATCATCGGCGGCGCCGGTTCCTGCCCCAACGCCTTGAGACGCGCCGCCATGCCTCCTTGGTCAACCTTCTTGTCGCTCAGACATTTGCGCTTTGCCGCCTCCCAAGCCGCGCGGGCGCACGAATGTTCATGGCTCAGCGCCACATAACCCATGGCCATTTCTCGCTCGTGCGCGGCAACGGGCGCCATCGCCAGCCGGTCCGCACTGGTTTTGCGAGAACCGGATTCCGCCACAGTCAACACAAAAAGGCTTGTCGGCTTCACACCCACTGCATCAAGCGGAAACTGCACATCTGCATGCCCCTGCACCCCCAGTGACGCCACCGCCAGAACCGAACCGGCGGCAATGGCCTCAGGACATTCCACCTTGCCGGATATGGCGCGGATCGCCCCTGCAAGCGGATCAGGAAGGGCATCAACTGGAAAGGCTGCACCCGGCGGTAATGCGCGAAACAACGGGAGTTTGTCGGGGCGTTCTAGTTCGCCCGTGTCGGTGTCATGCATCATGTGAGAAATGCTCCGTCATGCCCAGGGCGCGGCGGATCAGCTCGCCCCCGCCCGGTGAAGTCCAAGTGTCTGCAAAATCGTAGCCCTTGCTCTCAGGCCAGTCTGGCGGGCGCGGCGGGTGTGAAACCAAGCCGCCCACGGCAAGCGCAGCGTCATCGGCCTTACGTAGCCCAAGGTTGCCCGCCGGCCCCGTGTCCATATCGGCGCACAGGATAAGGCGCGCGCCCGGCTGGAAGCCGGCAACCGCCATGGCAACAGCGCCAAGGTTGCCGGCCGTCATCGCCGCGACAACGGCAACGCCTGTGGCAAGATGCACCGCCGCCATGGTTGCCGCGCCCTCGCCAATCGCGATGATATCGGCTTTGCTGCCGGGCGCGAACCCGGCCCGCCACATGCAGCCGTCAATGCGGGCGCCGGGCAGAAACCGCTTGCTGCCGTCGGGCATAATGCGCTGCACGTTCC
>NZ_JANPCD010000186.1:0-3891 GCF_031430775.1 Sandarakinorhabdus sp.
GTCAGCGCGAGCACCAGTGCGCCATTGCCCAGGTCGCCCAAATAGTCGCCGGCCATAAATGCAGCAGCGATCAGCGCCCAGAATAGCGCGCTGCCCCAGCGTCTGGGATGACTGGCATCGGCCGCCACCGCCAGTGCAAAGGCCCCGAACACCAGCCCGGCCAATGCATAAAGTGTCGTCAGGCCTATCATCCGCGCGCCCGCCGCGCCGCGCGCCGATCATGCAGCAGCAACCGCCCGCCATGGACGGCAAAGGCGGCAATCGCAGTGGGAATGGCCCAGACCGACAATTGCAGCGGCGTGACGATGATGCCGCTGGCCTCCAGAAAGCCCTTGATGAGCAGGATGGAGGCAATGGCCAGAAAGATGTCCTCGCCAAAGAACAGCCCGATGTTGTCTGTTGCCGCCGCCAGCGCCTTCACCTCGTCGCGGCCTGCCTCGTCAAGGCCAGGCTCGGCAGCCAGCGCGGCCGCTTCGGCCATGGGTGCCAGCAGTGGCCGCACCGTCTGGGCATGGCCGGCAATCGCCGTCAGCCCCAGCGCCGCCGTGACCTGCCGCAGCGCCAGATAGGCGATGAGCAGTCGGCCCGTCGTCGCACCGCGTGCCCTGCTGATGACATCGGCGGCTTGCTGCTTCAGCCCGGCCCGCTCCATCAGGCCGATGACCGGCAACACGATCCACGGCACCGAGACATAGCGATTGGCATTGAAGGCCTTGCCCAGCGCCGCCACCACATCCAAAGGCCCCATGCCGGCCGCCAGCCCGGAGGCAAAGGCCGCGCCGACCACGACCGCCAACGGGTTCCAGCGCAGCGCAAAGCCGATGATGACGACCAGAATGCCAACTAAAGGCAGCATCAGGACGACGCCTCGCCATAGCCGCCGCCGGGCGTTTCGGTGACGATGGCGTCGCCGTAGCCGCCGCCGCCGGGCGTTTCGATGACTATGGCGTCGCCACAGGCCAATTGCGCCGTATCGGCGGCCGCCAGTATTTCGATGCGGCCATCGGCGCGTTCGACGCGCGTGATGCCGGGCAGGGCAGGGCCACCGCCGGCAAGGCCGAAGGGCGCGATGCGGCGCCGGCCCGACAATATGCTGGCGGTCATCGCCTCGCGGAACCGGATGCGGCGCACCAGGCCGTTGCCGCCCGGCCAGCGCCCGGTGCCGCCCGATCCGGCACGAAAGCCGAAATCCTCGACCAGAACCGGAAACCGGCTTTCCAGCACTTCGGGGTCGGTCAGCCGCGAATTGGTCATGTGCGTCTGCACCCCGGATGTGCCGGCAAAGCCCGGCCCGGCCCCGGAGCCGCCGGCGACTGTTTCATAGTATTGGTATTTTTCATTGCCGAACGTGAAATTGTTCATCGTGCCCTGCGCGGCGGCCATGATACCGAGCGCGCCGAACAGCGCGTCGGTAATGACCTGGCTGGTCTCGACATTGCCGGCCACCACCGCAGCAGGGGCACGGGGCCGCAGCATCGACCCTTCGGGAACGATCAGCGTGATGGGCCGCAAACAGCCATCGTTCATCGGCATGTCGCCGGCAATCAGGCAGCGAAACACATACAGCACGGCGGCCCGGCAGACAGCATATGGCGCGTTGAAATTGTCGGTTGTCTGCGGCGATGTTCCGGTGAAATCGACTGTCGCGCTGCCAGCGGCGCGGTCGATGCTGACGGCCACGCTGACCTGCGCGCCACTGTCCATGCCATAGGTGAATTGCCCATCGGACAGGCCGGCGATGGCGGCGCGCACCGCGCTTTCGGCGTTGTCCTGGACATGTCCCATATAGGCCGCGACCGTGTCATGGCCCTGCGCCTCGCCCAGCGCCAACAGCTCGGTCGCGCCGCGCGCGCATGCCGCCGCCTGCGCTTGCAGGTCGCCCAGGCACCGTTCGGGCGCCCGCGCCGGAAAAGCGCCGCTGGACAGGATCGCCAGCATTTCGGCCTCCAGCAACCGGCCTTCGTCGATCATCAGCACATTGTCGAGCATGACACCTTCGTCGGCGATGTTGCGGCTCATCGGCGGCATCGATCCGGGTGATATGCCGCCGATATCGGCCTGATGACCGCGCGCCGCCACCCAATATGCGGGCCGGTTTGCCACGAAAACCGGCATCACCACCGTCACGTCGGGAAGATGCGTGCCGCCATGATAGGGGTTGTTGAGCACATAGGCGTCGCCCGGCCTGATGCCCCGCCCATCATCGCGCCGCGCGTCCATCACTGCACGCACGCTGTCACCCATCGAACCCAAATGCACCGGCATGTGCGGCGCATTGGCAATGAGATTGCCGGTCGCGTCGAAAATCGCGCAGGAAAAATCCAGCCTTTCCTTGATGTTGACCGACCATGCCGTGGTTTGCAGTGCGACGCCCATCTGCTCGGCAATGGCCATGAAGCGACCCGCAAATATTTCCAGCCGCACGGGATCGGGCGCGGCGGTGCCTTCGTCGGCCAGCGGCGCGGCTACCATCAGCGGGCCAGCGCGTTCCAGCATGAGATTGCCAAAGGCGTCGACATGGACGGACCAGCCCGGTTCGACCACCGTCGTGCCGCCGCCATCAATGATGATCACCGGGCCATCGGCTCGCCAGCCCGGCGCAAGGCTGTCCCGGTCCAGAAATGGCGTGTCATGCACTGCACCGGCCATTGTCACCGGCCGCACCGCGCGGCAACGCGGCACAGTGTCTGCGGGCACACATGCTCCCGGGTCGCCGGCGCTGCTGCCGCAATGCACCGCCTCGGCGACGAGCGAATCCAGGACCAGCGGCGCGTCGGCGACCACAAAACCGAACCGCTGCGCCTGTGCGGCGGCAAAGGCCTGCGCCATGATGGGCGGCGGCGCCAGCGGCAGACCTATCGGCGTATCGCTGCCGTCATACCGGATGCGCGCCGTGATGCTGACACTATCCGCCTCATAGCCCTGCGCGGCCAGCGCCGCACGCGCGGCTGCGCCCAGCGCTTCGGCCGCACCGGCCACATCGAGATCCGGCGTCAGCGCAAGGTTCAGCGTTGCCTCGCGCAGCACGCGCACATCGGCCATGCCAATGCCCCAGGCCGACAGCACGCCGGCCAGCGGGTGCACCATGATCCGCCGCATGCCCAGCGCATCGGCGACAAGACAGGCGTGCTGGCCGCCGGCGCCGCCAAAACACGCCAATGTGTAGCTGCGCACATCATGGCCGCGCGCTATGCTGATCTGCTTGATGGCGCTCGCCATGGTTTCCACCGCGATTTCCAGCGCGCCGGTGGCGACGGCTTCGGGCGCCATGGCCATGGCCGCAGCCATCGGCGCAAAGGCGGCGCGCGCGGCGCCTGCATCCAGCGGTTCATCGCCGCCGGGGCCGAAGATTGCCGGGAACAAATCGGGTTGCAGCTTGCCGAGCAGCACATTGCAGTCGGTGATGGTCGGCGGCCCACCCCGGCGATAGGCCGCCGGGCCAGGGTCGGCGCCGGCACTGGCCGGCCCGGCGCGCAGCCTGGCGCCGTCAAAATGCACGATGCTGCCGCCTCCAGCGGCCACAGTGTCGATTCGCAGCATGGGCACGCGCACGCGCACACCGGCAACGGACACTTCGTCGGCGCGTTCAAAACTGCCGGCATGATGTGACACATCCGTCGAGGTGCCGCCCATGTCGAAGCCGATCAGCCGGCAGGTGCCAGCCGCCTTGCCAGCTGCCGCCATGCCGACGATGCCGCCCGCCGGGCCGGACAATATCGCATCACGCCCGCGAAAATGGCTGGCAGCGGCCAGCCCGCCATTGGACTGCATGAACAGCAGCCGTCCGGCCCCTGTCAGCCCGGCCGCAACCGAATCGACATAGCGCCTGAGCGGCGGCGATATTATCGGCTCACCGGGCTGGGCAAACGCGCCGCCAACCCGGTGGTGATC
>NZ_JANPCD010000187.1:0-13792 GCF_031430775.1 Sandarakinorhabdus sp.
GATGTTCGTCATGCAGCCGCAGTTCGGCGCCATCCACGCCCAGGCATGGACACCGATGGTGGCAGGCACGCTGCCGGCTGAAACCGCGCTGGCGCGGGCCGGAGACACGCTCAAGGGCTTCATGCTGGCGCAGACACGCGCCGCCGATTTGACCAAATTTGCCGAAATCGCCGGCAGCGGGCCTTATCTGCGCCCCGCCGATGTGCCGCTGACCGTGGTGCTGCCGGCGTTTGTCTCCAGCGAGCTCAAGACCGCGCTTCAGATTGGCTTTGTCATCTACCTGCCGTTCCTGGTCATCGATCTCATCGTTTCTTCGATCCTGATGTCGATGGGCATGATGATGGTGTCGCCGGCCACTGTATCGCTGCCGGTCAAGCTGGCGCTGTTCGTTACCGTCGATGGCTGGACCTTGGTGCTGGGCGCGCTCGCCCGCAGTTTTGGCGGTGGCTGATGGCGGATATGCCTGATGACGCCATGATCGGCGACCTTGCGCGTGAGGCCGTGCTGCTGTTTGCCGGGCAGGCCGCGATGTTTCTGGTGCCGATCCTCGTCGTCGCCATTGTCGTGGGGTTGGTGCAGACGATCTTTTCCATCCAGGAATCCTCGCTGTCGTTCCTGCCGAAGCTGGCGGCGCTGGTGCTGGTCATGGCCATTTCCGGCGAGGCTATGATGGTCAGTCTGGCGGGGTTCCTGACTCATGGCCTGATCGACATGGTTGGCGCAATCCGGTGATCATCGAGGTGCCCGCCTTTGACGGCATGACGCTGATGGCGCGGTTTGCGCTGGCCGGCGTGCGGCCGCTGGCGATGCTGGCGGTGCTGCCGAGCTTTGCCGGGGCGCCGCTGCCATGGAGGGCGCGGCTGGCGATGGCGGCGGCGCTGGCCAGCTTTACCGCCTTCGGCCCGCGCGCCGTGCCGCTGACACCCGAGATGTTGCCCGCCGAGGCGCTGGCCGGGTTGCTGGCCGGGCTGGCCGTGGCGCTGGCGTTTGCCGCTGCGCTGCTGGCCGGCGAAACCGTGGCGCAGATGATCGGGCTGGGCTTTGCCAGCCTCGGCCCGGCCGGCGGCAATGTCACGGCGCTGTCGGGGCTGTTCGGGGCGCTGATGTGGGGTGCGTTCCTCGCCAGCGGCGCGCATCTTGAGCTGTTCGGCGCGGTGGTGGCCGGCGGCGAGGTGCTGCCGCCGGGGCAATTGACGCTGGCGCGGGTCACGGCCTTTGGCGCGCTGATGTTTGCGTCGGGCTTGCGGCTGGCACTGCCCATCGTGGCCGTGCTGCTGCTCGGCAATGCGCTGGTGGCGATTGCCTCGCGGTCTGCGCCGCAATTGTCGGCGATGGCCATCGGGCCGGCGGTGCTGCTGCTGGGCTTTGTCTGGTCGCTGCCGATGCTGTTCGACGGCCTGTGGCGCGGCATGATCATCACTCTCGATGCCGGGCTGGGGCTGGTGGCATGAGCATGACGGCATGAGCGGCGAAAAAACCGAAAGCGCCACCCCGCGCCGCCGCGAACAGGCAGTGCGCGAGGGCAATATCTGGCAGCCAAAGGAACTGCCTACCGCCGTGACGCTGGCTGTTGCGGCACTGGCGGCCAGCATGGCGGGGCCGGCATTCTGGCAGGCGCTGCTGATGTTCATGGGGGGTGCGCTGGGCCGCGCCGATCTGGCGCAAACGCCGGAACTGTCCGGGCATGTCGGCACGTGGCCGCTGCTGTGGCCGCTGGCACTGGCCGCTGCGATTGCAACGATGGCGATTGCCACCACGCTGGCCATTACCCGCAATGCCGCGTTTGACCGGCTGGTGCCCAAGGCTGAACGCATCAATCCCGCCGCCGGTTTGAAGCGGCTGTTTTCGATGACCGGCCTCGCCGGCGCCGGCACCGCGATTGCCAAGCTGCTGGCAGTCGTGGCGGTGGGCGGCTTTGCGGTGCTGCCGCTGCTGCCCCGGCTTGCGCGGCTTGAGGCGCCCGGCCTGCCGCTGATCGGCGCGGCGTTGGTGCGGCTGATCGGCGTTGCGGCGCTGTTGCTGGCGGCAGTCGCGGTGCTCGATGGCGCGATCAGCTGGGTGCTGCGCGAGCAGAAACTCAAAATGTCCAAGGACGAGGTCAGGCGCGAATCACGCGAGAACGACGGGGCGCCCGAACTCAAGGCCGCGATCAAGCGTGCCCAATATGCTGCCGCCGGTCGCCGCATGCAAAAGACGCTGGCCGATGCGTCGGTGGTGGTGGTCAACCCGGTGCATTTTGCCGTGGCGCTGCGCTACCTTCCCGGCAGCGACATGGCGCCAGTGGTGGTCGAAAAAGGCCGGCTCGACATGGCCCATGCCGTGATCGCAGCGGCGCGGGAACTGGGCATTCCGGTGGTGCGCACGCCGCGCCTGGCACGCGCCCTGTTCTGGTCGGCGCGGCGCGGCGAGCCGGTCAAGGAGGAACTGTTCCAGGCGGTCGCAACCATCCTGGCGTTTGTGATGCGCTTCGAGCGGCCGGACGACGAGGCGGTGCCCGATGTGTTCGTGCCCGCCGAATATGATTTTGATGAAACCGGTGCGCGGCGCAAACCCGGCGCGCCGCTGCCGTTGTAGGAAGCCATGGCGAGTATCGCAAATACATTGGGCGCCGGGTCGGGCATCGACACAAGGGCATTGATCGACGGGCTGGTTGCGGCCGAACGCGAAGGCCGCACCAGGCAGCTTGGCACCCGCGCCGAAACGCTGGGCGCGCGCATTTCAGCGCTCGGCCAGGTGCGATCGGCCTTGCAGGGCATCGCGACCTCGTTGGACAGCCGCGTGCGGTCTGGCAGCCTTGGCGTCGGCATTTCCAGCAGCGACGCAGCCATCAGCGTCGAACGGCGCGGGCTGGGGCCGCCGTTACCCACCAGCTATAGCCTGTCGGTGACTCGGCTGGCAGCCAGCCAACGGTTGCTGGCCGCGCCATTGGCAGCGGCCGACGCGCCGGTTGGTGAAGGCGTGCTGACCATCGGCTTTGGCCGGCGCACCGAACTGGCGGACGGCGATTTCAGCTTTGCGGCATCGGCGCGGCCATCCATCGACATCACCATCACGCCGGGCAACAACAGCCTGACCGGGCTGCGCGATGCCATCAACGCCAGCGGCGCCGGCATCACAGCCAGCATCGTGTCCAGCGAGGGCAGTGCCACATTGGTGTTGCGCGGCAGCGACGGCGCCGACAACGGCTTTGTCATCAGCGCGGCACCGGCACCCGGCAGCACCGATCTGGCGCGGTTCAACCATACGCCGGGGGCGCGGGCGCTCAGCCTGTCCCAATCTGCCGGCGATGCGGAACTGATGCTGGATGGCGTGCCGGTACGGCGGCCAGGCAACAGCATTGATGATCTGATTCCCGGCGCGCGGTTGCGGCTGACTCGGCCTGCGTCCGGAGTGGCCGTGACCGCAGCGCGAAGCGGCAACGAGCTGTCGACGACCGTGTCGGATTTTGCCGAGACCCTCAGTGCGATGCGCGGCCTGATCCGTGATTTTCGCCGATCGGCAAGCAATGGCGCCGACGCCGGCGCGCTGGCCGGTGACACCAGCATCCGCAGCATCGACCAGCAGCTGACCGGGCTGGTGTCGGCGCGGATTCCGGCCGCCAATGGCCTGAGCCTGGCAGACCTGGGTGTGTCGATTACCCGCGAAGGCGATATCAGCTTCAACGCGGCCCGGCTGGCGGCGCTGCCGCCGGAACGGCAGGGCGATGCCGAGGCGTTGCTGCGCCATGTATCCGGACCGGCAACGGTCGGCCAGCCGCTGCGGCTGCAATCCATCGCGGCGCAGGTGTCCACGGCGGTGGATGGCATCACGCGGCGGCGCACGACAGTGACAGGCGAAATCGCCAAGGCCGAGGCCCGGCTTACCACCTATCGGCTGACGCTGGTGCGCCAGTTTGCAGCGATGGATGCAGCGGTGGCTGCCAGCAAAGCGGTCGGCAGCCAGCTTGATCAACAGATCGCGTTCTGGACCAGCGACAACAATTGAAATCAGGCCCGTCCCTAAGCTGCGCCGACCTGAATCTGAAAGCGGCGCATCTTTTCGATAAGCGTCGTGCGTTGCAGGCCGAGCAGCTTGGCAGTCGCTGCAACTGTGCCGCCCGACCGGGCCAGGGCAGCATTGATATAGGCGCATTCGAGATCGGCAAGGATGCGCTTGAGGTCAACGCCATTGGCGTCCATCAGTGCCGCGCCGGTAGTGACCTGTTCCGGCGGCTCGAACCGGGGTGCCGGTGGCTTGCCTCCGCCAGCCGGGCGCAACAAATGGACCAGTGTTTCCTTGCCCAGTATCTCGCCGGGGTGATGGGCCTGGGCGCGGTCGACGAAATTCTTCAGCTCACGGACATTGCCGGGCCATGGCTGCCCCATCAGCGCATCCATCGCCGCGCTGGTAAAGCGCAGCGCCTGGCCGGCATGGCGCCCGGCGAAATGCTCCACCAGCAGCGGCACATCTTCGCAGCGTTCGCACAGCGGCGGCATATGGATGTGTATGACATCGAGGCGGTACATCAGGTCGGCACGAAACACGCCCCGGTCGATGGCGCCATGCAGATCGACACTGGTCGCCGCCAGCAGCCGCACATCGACCATGATCGGCAGCATGCCGCCAACCCGTTCCACGACCCGCGTTTCCAGCGCGCGCAGCAGCTTGGCCTGCATCGCCAGCGGCATGTCGCCCACTTCGTCCAGAAACAGCGTGCCGCCATGCGCGGCCTCGAACCGGCCGGCCCGCGCCTTGACCGCGCCGGTAAAGGCGCCGACTTCATGGCCGAACATCTCGCTTTCGAGCAGGTCGTTGGCGACTGCGGCGCAATTCAGCGCCACGAACGGCCGCGTCGCCCGCCGCGACTGCTGGTGCAGCAACTGCGCCACCACGTCCTTGCCGGTGCCCGATGGCCCGGTGATCAGCACCGATGCATCGGCATCCGCGATCTTTTCGATTTCGCTGCGGATCGTCCGCAACGCAAGACTGCCTCCAATCAAGACGGCGAGTTGAGGGCCATCATGCTTCTTGTACTGAGACATAAGCCCTCGGCAAAAGTTTAACGTACGTTAACGAAATACTCGCACATACGCTATTGTTCATCGACCCAAGATAGACGACAGTACAGCAGGGTCATTTTCTGGTTTAGCGCGGGTGAAACCGAAATGACTGCTCATATCTCCATGATTCGCGGCGATCACCTCCATTACGGCGGCGATCGAACAGTATGTCGCATAGTGTCGTTTGTTGAAGGCTGGCCGTCCGCTGGCCCCGGCTGGCAGCAAGTGCCGGCCGGGCCGGGTTGGCCCGGCAACATCGATGCCGATCTCCTGCTGTTGCCGGCGGATGGCAGCGCCGCCATCACCCGCGCCGAGGTTGAACGGCTGGCGGTGCCGGTTGTGGTTGCGGCGCGCGACGATGATGTGATGGACCCGGAACTGGCCGACTTTGCCGACGCCTTTGTCTTTCCCGAGGACGCCGCCGATGTGCTTGGCGAAATCGCTGCCCGGCTGACGGGCTTCGCCGCGCCAGGTGTCGCCGATTTTTCCGGGGCGGCGCAGCATATCTCGGCACTGTCGGCCGAGGCGGCGCGCATTGCCGCGGCACTGGCACAATTGGCCAGCGAGGCTGACAATCCTGTGGCAGACGCGGCCATCGGTGCGCCGCTGGTGCGGCGAATGATCCGTCTTCGCCGCGACCGCGACCGGCATTTCCCGGGCGAAATCTTCGCCGATCCGGCTTGGGACATGCTGCTGGATCTGATCGCCGCGCAGTTGGAGGGCACCAACGTACCGGTCAGCAGCCTGTGCATCGCAGCTGCGGTGCCGACAACTACGGCTCTGCGCTGGATCCGCAGTCTGTCCGAAGCCGGCATGCTGGGACGCCGCACCGACCCATCCGATGCGCGCCGGACCTACATCAGTCTCTCGCCCGTCGCGTCCGATGCTATGCTGGCCTATCTGCGCCGGTTCAATTCGACTTTTCAGCTGCGCTGATGGTCGGCTTTTCAACTGCGCTGACCTGTTCGAGCAGCGTCAGCACCGGCACGAGGCTGCGCTCGGGGGCCTCCTCCATCGGGATATGGCCCACCTTGCCTAGCACGGTGACGCGGCTGTTCGGCAACCGCTGTGCAAACCAGACGGCGCTGCTCACCGGGATCAGTCTATCTTCCGCCCCCCAGATGACGGCGGCGGGCATGGCCAGCGGCGCATCGGCGGTTTCGCGCGGCGTGCCTGCATAACCCGTGAACCGGTCGATGGTGGCACGGCGATTGCCCGGATAGCGCAGCAGTTCCCAATAGCGGTCAACGACTGCGGGGGTCGCGCTTTCCTGCACGCTGACCGACTGCTTCAATGATCGTTCCATCATGGCGCGCGGCGTGATGATCTCGCCGAGGCTGCGAATGCCCGGCATGCGCGCAATGCGGAAACCCAGCGGCAGATCCTGACCCTTTGGCGCCGGCTGGCCGGACGAATCCACCAGAATCAGCCCGGCGATCTGGTCGGGATGGCGATGGGCATACAGCCATGACACGCCGCCGCCCATCGAATTGCCGCCCAGTGCAAAGCGCCGGAGCCCGAGGTGCGCCACTGCCTTTTCCAAGACATCGACATAGGACGCCGCGCTGTAATCACGCGATGGCACCGGGCCGGACAGGCCATGGCCGGGGAAATCCAGCGTGATGACGCGGTAACCCTTGGCGGTCAGTGTCTTTACCCAGGGCTCCCAGGTGTGCAGCGAAGCGTTGGAGCCATGTAGCAGCACGACCGGAAAGCCCGTCCTTGGCCCTTCATCGCGCAGGTGAATCGGGCTGCCGGGCACCAGCGCCAGATATTGCGAGGCCGGGCTGCCATATTTGGCGCGCAGGTTTGCCACCGAAATGTCGGGTGTGCGCAGCAGCCCCAGCAGTATCGCGATGGTGACGAACAGCAGGCCGAGCGCCGTCGCCAGCCGGCGCGGCCATTTCCCCAGTCTGGCAGCCATCAGATACGCTCGATCCGGATCGGCAGGCCGTTCTTGGGCTTGGGAATCGGGAACATCTGGAAGTCCAGCTCGACGCTCACTGCTGGCGTATCCAGCACGATGCGATGCTCGGCCAGAAGTGCAAAAAAGAACGCCTTTACCTGCATATAGGCAAAATGCAGGCCCAGGCACATGTGCTGGCCGCCGCCGAACGGCACCCAGGCATATTTGTGCCGGCCCCGGCTGTTTTCCGCCGTGAACCGCGTCGGGTCGAACCGTTCCGGGTCGGGCCAGATGTCGGGCAGGCGGTGGGTGATCATCGGGTTGATGCCGACATGCGATCCTGCCGGGATATGGTGGTTCATGAACACGAAGTCCCTGAGCGCGCGGCGCGGCATCGACGGCACAGGCGAAATCAACCGCAGCGCCTCCTTGAAGACCATTTCCATGGTTTCCAGCTTGCCCAGCGTTTCATAGGTCAGCGGCCCGCCGGTTTGCGCCTTCACCGCAGCGATTTCGGCGCGCAGCTTGTCCTGCCACTCGGGGTTGGCGCCCAGCAGATAGACCATCGAGGAAATCGACGATGTCGTCGTGTCATGCGCCGCCATCATCAGGAAGTTCATGTGGTCGATGATGTCTTGGTCGCTCAAAAGCGCGCCATTTTCATCGCGCGCGTTGCAGACCTGGGTGAAGATGTCATCGCCGGCCGCGCCCCGGCGCCCCGGAATTTCCTTGCCGAAATAGCCGCACAGATATTTGCGGCCATCGACGCCGCGCTTCATGGCAGTGAACGGCAACGGCTTGCGCACCACGCCGGTCGCGGCCTGCACCATGTCGACAAAGGCCTTGTTGATCTTGTCGGCTTCCGGCCCCCATGGCACGCCAAGGAATGACGCGGCAGCCAGATCGAGCGTCAACGCCTTGATGGTCGGATAGAATTTGAACGTGCCTGCGCTGGGCCATGGCGCGATTCCTTTGGCGATGCCGGTCTGGAGCGCATCGAAATAGATCTTCATCGGCTCGGTCTTGAAGGCGACCGACAGCGTCTTGCGGTGGATGCGATGTTCATCGAAATCCATCAACATCAGCCCGCGCGGGAACAGCAGTTCCAGCACCGGGTTCCAGCCGAGTTCCGAGCTGAAGATGCGGTCCTTGTTGAACATCACCAGTTCATTGGCCTCGGGGCCGATCATCGACACGCCCCAGCCGCCGAAATCCTGGCGGCGAAACACCCGCCCATATTGTTCGACCATGGCGCGCGAGCGGCCCAGCGGGTTTTTCAGGAACTGGATGGTCCTCCACATCGTCGAACGCGCCGGCATCATGCCGGGCAGATGGGCCAGATCCTCGAACCGGGGTTCGGGCAGGTCGGCGGGAATGAAATCGCGAGGGCCTGCTGGGGCGTTCATGGCTGGTTTTCTCCGGAATGCGGAGACGTGATACGCAAATTGCCGGCATTGGGCAATGAGGCGGTGCAAGGCCTTGCCGGTAACGGCGCCGAAACGACGCGGCGTTGCGTGCCGGGCTTCCCCATGGCTGCGCGCCGCCGTATGAAAGTGCGGTGACCCCTGATTTCGACATCATCCTTGCCGGCGGCGGGCTGGCCAATGGCCTGATTGCCCTGCGTCTGGCGCAAACCCGCCCCGATGTGCGGGTGTCGATCATCGAATCCGGGCCGGTGCTGGGCGGCAATCACACCTGGTCGTCCTTCGGGCTGGACATCAACGACGAACAGCGGCGCTGGACGCATGAGCTGTTCGCCTATCGCTGGGACAATTATTCGGTGCGGTTCCCCCGCCAGAGCCGCCGCCTCGATGTCGGCTATGGCAGCACCACGTCGGAGAAACTCGCCGCCGCGCTGCATGCCGCCATGCCTGCCGGCCATATCATGACGTCGATGCCGGTGGCCGCGCTTGATGCCACCAGTGTCACATTGGCTGACCAGCGCGTGTTGACGGCGGGCGTCGTCATCGATGGCCGCGGCCAGGCGCCGACCAAGGCGCTGGACCTGCGCTGGCAGAAGTTTCTGGGGCAGGAGGTGGAACTTGCGCAGGATCACGGCCTTGATGGCCCGATCATCATGGACGCGACCGTGCCGCAGTCTGACGGCTATCGCTTCGTCTACACGCTGCCCTTCGGCCCGCGCCATGTCCTGATCGAGGACACGTATTTTTCCGACGGCAAGGATATGGCGCCCGAATTGCTGCGCCAGCACATCGCCGACTATGCCGTGTCGCAGGGCTGGACCATCAGGCGCATCGTGCGCGAGGAAGCCGGTATCCTGCCGATGGGCATCGGCGGCGACATCAAGGCGTTCTGGGACGAAGGCCAGCCCGGCGTCCCGCGCGTCGGCCTGGCAGCGGGCATGTTCAACCCGGTCACCGGCTATAGTTTTCCCGATGCCGTGCGCATGGCCGATCTGGTCGCCAGCCTGCCCAGCCTTGATGCAGCCAGCGTCTATGCCGCCGTGCGCACCGAAAGTGAGCGGGTGTGGAACGGGCGCGGCATCTACCGTGTGCTCAATCGCATGTTGTTCCTTGCGGCGCAGGACGAGGAACGCCGCACGATCCTTGAACGTTTTTACGAGCATCCCGATGCGCTGGTCGGGCGGCTGTACGCTGCCGACAACAATATCGGCGACTGGTTGAAGGTGTTTTCCGGCCGTCCGCCGATCCCGCCGATGCGGGCGCTGGGCACCTTGTTGAATTATATGGTGCGCGGGCGCTGAATCGCGACTTGCCGCAGCGTGCCGTGTCCGGCATCACGCATTTGTGACCGATGTTCTCGCCAACGCCAAAAAGGCCATTGCCCGCGGCTCCAAAAGCTTCGCGCTCGCCGCCCAGTTGTTCGAACCGCAGACCCGCGACCGGGCGATGCTGCTGTATGCCTGGTGCCGTCACACCGATGATGTGATCGACGGCCAGGTGCTGGGGCAGGGCCGCAATGACGACACGCGGCCGCCGGCCGAACGTCTGGCCGAGGTGGTGTATCTCACGGAACGCGCGCTGGCCGGCCATCCCGAAGGCGATCCCGCCTATGCCGCGCTCGCACGGGTGGTCGAGGAAACCGACATGCCCGCGTGCTACCCGCGCGATCTGGTGCACGGCTTTCGCATCGACATGGAGGAACGCCCGTTCCTGACCTTCGACGACACGCTGTCCTATTGCTATCATGTCGCTGGCTGTGTCGGCGTGATGATGGCGATCGTCATGGGCGTGAAGCCCGATGACCGCGCCGTGCTCGACCGTGCCTGCGACCTTGGCATGTCGTTCCAGCTCAACAACATCGCCCGCGACGTCATCGAAGATGCGATGAACAGCCGGCGCTATATCCCGGATGACTGGCTGGCGTCGGTCGGGCTTGCGCCGGCGACGTTTGCGTTTCCCGCCAACCGCCGGCAACTGGCGCGGCTGGTGGCGCGGCTGGTATTTGCCGCCGAGGAATATGAGGCATCATCGCGCTTCGGCACGTCGGCTTTGCCGTGGCGGGCGGCCTGGGCCGTCCATGCGGCGGCGCGCATCTATGGCGGCATCGGCCGCAAGGTCCGCGATCTGGGCGAAGCCGGGCTGGAGAACCGGGTTTCCACCACGCGGGCGCAGAAACTGGCTGCCGTCAGCGGGGCCCTTGGCGACACGCTGCTGCGCGGGTCACGCTGGCCGATGCCGGGGCCGGCACGGACCGGCCTGTGGACCATGCCGGACTGAAAGGCCGGGTTGAAGCTTGTCGCTAACGCGCAGGCCTTTGTTGCCGGTCGCTAGCGCGCAAGCCTTTGTTTCCGGTCGCTAACGCGCCCAGTGCTCCGCGTTGTCGATCATGCCCATTTCGGCTTTCATCTTGGCCGAGGCGCGGATGCGGCCGCGACCATCGGACGTAAGCTGTGCCTTGAGCGCGCGAATCGGCGGCGCATAGATGAACCCGAACGACACAGCGCCTTCCTTGGTCTCCACGACATGATGCAGCCGGTGCGCCTGCACGACGCGCTTGAGATAGGGAAATTGCGGGTTCCAGCTGTGCTTGATGCGGCGGTGCACCAATATGTCATGCAAAAAGAAATAGATGGCGCCATAGGCCGTGATCCCGGCACCAATGGCCGTGAACATGTGCAACCCGAAATGCGTGCCGATGAGCAGCAGGACCATCGAGGGAATGGCGCCGGCCACCCCGAACCAGTCGTTCTTCTCGAACCGCCCGGTGCGCGGTTCATGGTGCGATTTGTGCAGGCTCCACAGGAACCCGTGCATCACATATTTGTGGCTGACGATCGCGACCACTTCCATCACGCCCACCACGAGCAGCGCAATGACAATGCCCTCGATCCAGCCGATATCGGCAAACATCGGGGCGAGCATCGGATAACGGGCGGCGAGATCTGTCGACATAGGCTCATTCTATAGCCAGCCGCGCGCCAATATGCACGGTGGATGATGCCGCAGCTTGTCGCGGCATGCCGACGCCGGCAAGGTGCCGGCTCAGGTTCGTGAACAAGGAAGCCGCGCCCGTGAAATCTGCCCGCACCGCCCTTTTGTTGCTGCCGTTCCTGGCGCTCGCCGCCTGCACCAGCCCGTCACAGCGCATCACCCGCAACCTTGTCGATCTGGGTGTCTCCGAACGTCAGGCCCGCTGCATGGGCGACCGGCTCGGCGACCGCCTGTCCGTCGGCCAATTGCGGCGCCTGCAGGAACTCAGCAACATTTCCACCGAACGCCTGTCCCGCATGCGAATCGGCGAAATCGCCCGCAAACTGTCCGACGACAAGGACCCCGGCCTGGTCGCAGAATTCCTCCGCGCCGGCATCGGCTGCGCAATCTGATTGGCTCTGCTGGTGCCTTGTCACTGATCCTTGTCAGGCCGATCGTGGTTGGCTATATACTTGGCTAAGGAGGCTGACATGGCACAATTCACTGTTCATGATGCCAAGACCAACCTGTCCCGGCTCATTGCCGATGCGCTGGCCGGTGGGGACGTCGTCATCGCTCGTGGCAGCACGCCGGTGGTGCGGCTCGTACCTGTGGCCCCTCGCGGCCAGCGGTGCTTTGGCGCGCTCAAGGGCCGGATTTCCATTGATAGCCGTTTCGACGAGCCCCTGCCCGATGATGAACAGGGTGCGTGGAGCCTGTCTTGAGACTCCTGCTCGACACCCATGCCCTGATCTGGTGGCTGGCCGGCCATGCGGCCTTGAGCCGGCCGGCACACGAAGCCATTGCCGACGAGAGCAATGCAGTGTTCGTCAGCGCGGCATCAGCCATGGAAGTCGCGACCAAATACCGTATCGGCAAGATGCCGGATGCGGCACTTTTGGCCGAGGGATTCGAAACCATCATTGCCGCACAGGGGTTCGGCGAACTGCCAATCACGGTCCAACACGCCAGGCGCGCTGGCGAGATGAATATTGCGCACAAGGACCCGTTTGACCGGCTGCTCATCGCCCAGTCGCAAGCCGATGATTTGACGCTTGTTTCGAATGAAGTGATTTTCGACGGGTTTGCCGTCAAGCGGCTGTGGTAGGCGCGCCAAGCCCGATCACCGCCCACCCCCACTCCGCTTCGCCGTAAACCCCTTTTTCTTCATCTTCTCGAACCGCGTTGTGCGTGTCCCCGGTGCGCCGCCCATGCTGCGGCCCTTGACCGGTGCCGCGCGGTCGCCGTCGGGGATGCCGAGTTCGTCCATTTCCAGCCGGCGGATCTGGTCGCGGATGGCGGCGGCGGTTTCGAATTCCAGATCGGCGGCCGCCGTCTGCATCTGCTTTTCGAGATCGGCGATATAGGCTTTCAGGTTATGGCCAACCAGATGCGGCGTGTCGTCGTCGCCGGTATCGACCAGCAACCCGTCCTTCATCGACACATCGGCCAGCACATCGGAAATGTTGCGCTTGATGCTGATCGGCGTGATGCCGTGTTCGCGGTTGTACGCCTCTTGCCGGTCGCGGCGGCGGTCGGTTTCGCGCATGGCGCGTTCCATGCTGCCGGTGATGCGGTCGGCATACAGGATGACGCGCCCTTCGACATTGCGTGCCGCGCGGCCGATGGTCTGCACCAGGCTGGTTTCGGACCGCAGGAACCCGTCCTTGTCGGCGTCCAATATCGCCACCAGCCCGCATTCGGGAATATCCAGCCCCTCGCGCAGCAGGTTGATGCCGACCAGCACGTCATAAACGCCCAGCCGCAAATCGCGGATCAATTCGATGCGTTCCAGCGTTTCGACATCGCTGTGCATGTATCGCACGCGCAGGCCCGCTTCGTGCAGGAATTCGGTCAGATCCTCGGCCATGCGCTTGGTCAGCGTCGTCACCAGCGTGCGGTATCCGGCGGCGGCGACCTGCTTGGCCTCCTTGATCAGATCCTCGACCTGGTCCTCGACGGGGTGAATGAACACTGGCGGATCGACAAGCCCGGTGGGGCGGATAACCTGTTCGGTGAACACGCCGCCGGTGCGGTCCATCTCCCAGGGGCCGGGGGTGGCCGAGACGAAGACGCTGTCCGGCCGCATGGCGTCCCACTCCTCGAACTTCAGCGGGCGGTTGTCGAGGCAGGAGGGCAGGCGGAAGCCGTACTCGGCCAGGGTGAATTTGCGTCGGTAGTCGCCGCGGTACATGGCCCCGATCTGCGGCACCGTCTGGTGGCTCTCGTCGATGAACAGCAGGGCGTTGTCGGGGATGTATTCAAAGAACGTCGGCGGCGGCTCGCCCGGCCGGCGGCCGGTGAGGTAGCGGCTATAGTTCTCGATGCCGGCGCAGGAGCCGGTGGCCTCGATCATCTCGACGTCGAAGGTGGTGCGCTGTTCCAGCCGCTGGGCTTCCAGCAGCTTGCCGTTGGCGATCATCCAGTCCAGCCGCTCCTTGAGCTCGGCCTTG
>NZ_JANPCD010000188.1:0-2581 GCF_031430775.1 Sandarakinorhabdus sp.
GCCAGCGCCAGCACCGCGCCGCGTGCCGCCATATTGAGCGCCAGCGCCCGGCCGATACCGCTGCCGGCGCCCGTCACGGCAATGACCTTGCCCTCAAGCGATTCTGTCACACGGCACCCCGATGGTTTTGCTGTTAAAGACAAGCCGTAGCGCAGTGGGCGCCAGCGGGAAACTGAGGTTATGGATAAAGACAAGACGCAGGAGCCGGCCTCGCCCGCCCTGGACGCCCCAGAGGCAGTGCCATCGGCGCCGCCGGCAAAGCAAATCGGCGGCAGGGAAATCGGCGGCAGAGATGGCCTCGATCCCGTGCGCTACGGCGACTGGGAAAAGGGCGGCATTGCCGTCGATTTCTGAGAGAGGCGATGCGCGCGACATGCCGCGCGCACGGCGCCAAAGGGTCAAAACATTGACAACAGGCGGTGTCCGGCAATAGGATTTCGCATCCTGTTCTATTGTGACGGGCGCAACACGGCCCTGTCCCTGCCTCATGTTTCCAACGCCTCGCCACGCCATCGATGCCGTCATTACCTGGGTGGACGGCGCCGACCCATCCCATGCTGCGCGCCGCGCCGCGCATCTGGGCCGGGGCCATCATGAAAATGGCATCAACCCGCACCGCTGGGCCTGCAACCACGAGCTGGATTATTGCCTGCGGTCGATCGCCAATCATGCGCCATGGATTGGACGGATCTGGATCGTCACTGACGCGCAGACGCCCGATCTTGCCCATCTTCCGGCCAACCTGCGCAGCCGCATCACGATCGTTGACCATCTGACGTTGTTCGCCGGCCATGAACATGTGCTGCCGACCTTCAATTCGCTGGCCATCGAAAGCCTGATCTGGCGCATCCCCGGCCTTGCCGAATGCTTTGTCTATTTCAATGATGATGTGTTCCTGACCGCGCCGTTGCTGCCGGGTGATGTTTTCGACGGCATGGCGCCGGTGCTGCGCGGCAAATGGGTGGACCGGCGGCCGTTGCTGGCCGATCCCGCCAGCCTGACCGACCCGGCGTTGCTGAACCCGCACACGCAGTGGAACGCCGCACGGCTGCTGGGCTTTGGCGCGGCGCGGGTTTTTGCCGGCGCGCATGTCGTGCATCCGATGCGCCGCAGCGTCTTTGCAGCCTTATGGGACACGCACCGCGAGGCCTTTCTTGCCAATATTGCGCACCGGTTTCGCCACGTCAGCCAGTTCCTGCCCCAGGCGCTGCACAACCATGCCTTGATCCGCGATGCCGGGGCGGTGCTCCATGGCGGCGATGACCATTTGCACCTGCGCACTGGCGCGGTGCACGACTATCCGCTGGCGCAGGTGCAGGCCTATCTGGCCAAGGCGCTGCAACCGCAATTCAAATTCCTGTGCGTCAACGACTTGCCGCAAGTGGAGGCGCTGATTCCCGATACGCGCGACTGGATCGAGCGTGCCATCGGCGCCCGGCAAATCGCGGCCTGAACGCCTATTCGGTCCTTAGCGGCCGCGACAACAGATCGACGATGGTTTGCGCCAGCGGTGCGCCGTCAAGCAGTGCCGCCACCGCCGCGCAGATCGGCATGTCCACGCCGATGCTGCGCGCCGCCTCGACCAGCACCGGCGCTGTTGCGGCGCCTTCGGCAACGGTGCGGCCTGTCAGCAGGGCGGCGGCGCCTTCGCCGCGCCCCAGGCCCATGCCCAGCGTGAAATTGCGGCTGTTCGCCGATGAACAGGTCAGCACCAGATCACCCAGACCCGACAGGCCGGCCAGGGTTTCGGCCCGGGCGCCGCGTGCCAGGCCAAAGCGGGTCATCTCGGCAAAACCGCGCGCGATCAGGGCTGCGCGGGCGTTCAGGCCAAGCCCGGCGCCTTCGAAGACGCCGCAGGCGATGGCGAGCACGTTCTTTACCGCACCGCCGATTTCGGCACCGATCACGTCGACGGATTGGTAGAGCCGCAAGGCCGGCCGCACCAGCCGCCGCACCAGCGCGGCACCGGCGGCGGTATCCGTGCAGGCCAGCGTCGCAGCCGTGGGTTTCCCGGCAGCGACTTCATGGGCAAACGTCGGGCCTGACAGCACGGCGACGGGCGTGCCGATCAGATCGGCTGCAACTTCGGTCATCAATTTGTGGCTGCCTGCCTCGATACCCTTGGCGCACAACACCAGTTGCGGCCGTTCCGACAGATCGGCTGCGGCCAGAACGGCACGCAGATGCTGGGCTGGCGTAACCACCAGCCAGACATCACAAGTCGCCAGTTCCGCCAGGGCAGTCGTTGCGAGCACGGCGCCGGGCAGCGCGATTCCAGGCAGAAACAGCGTGTTTTCGTGGGCGGCGTTGATGGCGCCAGCGACCTCCGGTTCGCGGGCCCAGAGCAGCACCTCGGCATCGCTGGCCATGACCGCGGCCAACGCCGTGCCCCAGGCGCCGCCACCAAGCACGCCGATGCGGCTCATGCCTTTACGCCGGCGCCGCGCACGGCCTCGGCACCCGGATCGAGCGGCCAGCGCGGGCGCGCGGGCACATCCATATCGTCGATCAGTCCGAGCGCCAGCCGCTCGGCGCCGGCCCAGGCGATCATCGCGCCATTGTCGGTGCACAGCCACGGCGG
>NZ_JANPCD010000189.1:0-9138 GCF_031430775.1 Sandarakinorhabdus sp.
CCCCCCCCCCACCCACCACTCCCCCCCCCCCCCCCCGGCCGGTGGGGGGTGCCCGGCCTGGGGCCGCTGGTCTGCGGGTTTCTCGCTGGGGCGCGGGCCCCCCCCGACGCCCCCCCCCCCCCGCGACCGGTATCCGTCAGAATGTCAGACGGATACCAGCGGTCAGCGCATTGGTACGCACGCGGCCGATGTCGAAACCCGAACTGGCGTCATAGGCAATAGTCGTGCCGCTGATCTGGCGGTGGCGATAATCGAGCGTCAGCGCCACGGTATCGCTCAGGTTGAAGGCAACACCGGCGCCGAGCTGCCAGGCGAAGCGGGCCTTGCCTTCACCGTCGATTTCGATGCCGGCAATGCCGGCGCCGCCGCCGACATAAGGTGTGATGCTCTTGCCGATCGGCAGGTCGAGCCAAACATTGGCCAAGGCCGACAATTGGCGCACACGGCTGCCATCGGCAAAGCTGATGGTGTTGCCGGACACGGTGCAGCCGGCCACTTCGAGATAGTCGCAGACATCGCCGGCATCGCCGCCGGTCAACGTGGTGATGGCTGTGCCGTTCAGCCGGTTGATCTGGATGCTGCTGGCCTTGTTGCGCGCATAGTCGATTTCGAGATCGCCGCGAAAGCGACCAAAGTCATACCCAAGCGTGCCGCGAAAACTTGCCGCGCCCTTGAAGCGGATGGTGGTCTCGGCGCTGTCCTGCGCACCGCTGCCGCCAAGGCTGCCGCCGACATCATAATAACGCACATTGGTCGCGCCCAAGGCATTGTAGCCAACGCCGCCGGCCACATAGAAACCGTCATTGGCCGCAGCAGCAGACGCAATTCCCGCTGCCATCACGGCACCAAGCAAGAGATATTTGGACATGAAAGTTCCCTCGACTTTGGGCGCCGGTCGCTGACACGGCGCAAGCCGGAACTGTTCCGAGCCTTTGCGGCTTCTACAATTCGTGTTGTGCCGTCGCATCGCCCATCTGACCTGACCGTGTGGCCGGGCCAAATGGCCAATGGGCAAGCAACGCCTTCAAGTCCGGCGCCTTTGACGCCAGGGACCGGTAGGATTCTCAGGCTTGATCGGTCGCGCCAGGCGAAGTGCCGAGCAGGGCGCGCAATTGTGCCAGCAGGTCCAGCGCCTCGCGCGGAGTGATGCCATCAAGGTCGAGCGCAGCCAGTTTCTCGCGCACCGGATCGCCGGTTGGCGCGGGTGCGGGTGCAAACAGCGGCAGGTCGGCCAGCCCGGCCGCCAGCCCGCCCGTCGCCATCCGGTTGGCCTCCAGCCGCGCCAGCACCGAACGGGCGCGGGCCAGCACCGGCGCCGGCACACCGGCAATGCGCGCCACCGAAAGGCCATAACTCTTGTCGGCGGCGCCCGGCGCGACGGCGTGCAGGAACACCAGTTCACCCTTCCATTCGCGAACCCTGACGGCGACGGTGGCGAGCGATTTCAGCCGGTCCTTCAGCGCGGTGAGTTCATGATAATGCGTGGCGAACAAGCAGCGGCATTGCAGGTCGTCATGCACCGCCTCCAGCACCGCCCAGGCAATCGCCAGCCCGTCATACGTGGATGTGCCGCGCCCCACTTCGTCGAGGATGACAAGGCTGCGCGTCGTCGCGCCCGACAGTATCGCAGCGGTTTCGACCATCTCGACCATGAAGGTGGACCGTCCCTGCGCCAGGTCGTCGGCGGCGCCGACCCGGCTGAACAGGCGGTCGACGACCCCGATATGCGCGCTGGCGGCGGGCACGAAACTGCCGGCCTGCGCCAGCACGGCGATAAGCGCATTCTGGCGCAGGAACGTCGATTTGCCGGCCATATTGGGCCCGGTGACGAGCCACAGCCGCGCATCGGCCGACAGGTCGCAATCATTGGGCGTAAACCGCCCGCCCGCCTTGCCGACGGCGGCTTCGACAACCGGATGACGGCCGCCTGCGATGTGAAAGGCCGCGCTGGCATCGACTTGTGGCCTGCACCAGCCGGCGCTGGCGGCATGCTGGGCCAGCGCCGACGCGACGTCGATGCGGGCGAGCGCCGCCGCCGTCGCCGAAATGGCGGCGCCCTGCGCCAGAACGGCAGCGCGCAATTCCTCGATATGTGCAGCTTCGGCGGCCAGCGCATGGTCGCCGGCCTGCGCGATGGTCAGCGCCAGGCCCGACAGGTCGGCACTGCCAAAACGGACAACACCCGCCAATGTCTGGCGGTGTATGAGGCCCGAATCCGCCGCCATCAGCGGATCGGCAAAGCGCGCCGGCACCTCGATATGATAGCCGAGCACGCCATTGTAGCGGATCTTGAGCAAGGCCACCCCGGTGTCGGCGCGCAGCCGGCCTTCCAGCGCCGCCACCGCGACCCGGCCATCGCGCGCTGTCTCCCGCAGTGCATCCAGGCCGCTGTCATGTCCGGCACGGATGGCGCCCGGCAGCTCCGCGGGTAGCGGATCGGCGAGCGCGGCGCCCAGCGTTTCCACCAGCGCGCCGTGTGGCCCGATACTGTTCAACGTCTGTGCCAGCAGCGCCGGCAGGCCCAAACCTGCGCCGGCCATCAACAACGCCTTGATCGCCAGCCCGGCTGCCAACCCGTCCTTCATTGCGCCAAGGTCACGCGGGCTGAAGCGCCCGATCGACAAGCGCGCCAGCGCCCGCGCGATGTCGGGCATGGCGGCCAGCCGGTCGCGCAGCCTGCCGCGCAGCAGGGCGTCGTCGTGGAACCAGCCGACCATGGCCAGCCGGTCATTGATGGCAGCAGCATCCGTCAGCGGCGCGGCAATATCCTGCGACAGCAGCCGCGCGCCAGCCGCCGTGACGGTCTGGTCGATCGCGGCCTCAAGGCTGGCGCGGCCGGCTCTGCGGGCGATTTCCAGGCTGGCGCGGGTGGCGCTGTCGATGGCCATGGTGCTGCCCGGCGTTTCGGGCCGGGGCGGCGACAGCAGAGGCGCGCCGGCACCAGACCCGGCAGTCGCATCGACATAGGCCAGCAGCGCGCCGGCAGCAGCGATTTCGGCCGGTGAAAACTGCCCGAACCCATCGAGCGTCGCCACGCCGAACCGCGCCTTCAGCCGCGCTTCGCCGCGCGCTGCCGAAAAATCACCGGCGGGACGCAATGTCGGCATGACGATGCCGGCCAGCGCGCCATCGCTGCCCTCGGGCATGATGATTTCTGCAGGCGCCAGCCGGGCAATTTCGGCCGTCGCCTCGGCGGCGCTGGCGGCGCGGGTGCCGAACTGCCCGGTGGACAGGTCGCACCACGCCACCCCTGTCATGGGGGCTGCGACGGCGCCAGTCTCTGAGCCGGGCAGAAGCGCCGCCAGCCAGTTGGACCTGCGGGGTTCGAGCAGGCCGGTTTCGGTCAGGGTGCCGGGCGTCACCACCCGCACGATGGCCCGTGCCACCAGGGATTTGCCGCCGCGCTTTTTCGCTTCGGCGGGGCTTTCGACCTGTTCGGCAATGGCCACGCGGTGGCCGGCCCGGATCAGGCGCGCGAGGTAGTTTTCATGCGCATGCACCGGCACGCCGCACATCGGAATCGGCTGGCCGGCGTGTTCGCCCCGGCTGGTCAGCGCGATATCGAGGCTGGCGGCGGCGACAACGGCATCGTCAAAGAACATTTCATAGAAATCGCCCATGCGAAAGAACAGCAGGCAGCCGGGCACGGTGGCTTCGGCTTGCGCCTTCAGCCCAAGAAATTGGGCAATCATCGGGGATGCGGTCATCTCCATGCCTTTTAGTGCAAGGCGTGGCCCGCTCAAGCGATCAGCATCTTTTCTTATGTTCTGGCAGCTATTGACACGAGTAGCGCCAGCAAGCTAGCATCCTTAAGTTATTGTTTTGAAAAGGTTAAATAATGATTAAGAAATTGGCTCTTGCTGCGGTTCTTTTTGCTGGAGCGACGTCTGCGCAGGCAGCGGCGTTGCTTGTCAACTGGAAGTATGAATCACCGACAATCTTGCGCGCCATCACGCTGCAGGACAACGTCGTCATTCAGGATGTCAACGTCGGCTCAGGCTATAACGGCGGTTATGGTTTGTGGAACGGACAGACATTGAGCGCGAATTTCAACTTCGCGTTCAACATCACTGACGCGTTGAATAACCTTCTCCACACCTACACGTTTTCGGGAACGCAAGGGTCGGGCGCTTTTTCGGTGAGCTTTGCGTCGGCGGCGGTTGGTCCGATCTCGCCGGTCGTCGGCCCGAACATCGTTGCGACAGGCGCGATCCAGAACGTGGGCGGGTTTGGTGCTGGTAACGATAGCTACACCATGGCGTTCCAGACGGCAGCCGTTTCAGGAGCCATTCCGGAACCTGCCGCTTGGGGCCTGATGATTGCCGGCTTCGGCATGGTCGGTGTTTCGCTGCGCCGCCGGAGCAAGGCCGTCGTTGCCTGATTGTACGCTTACCCAAGTTCCGAAGGCCCGGCGCACAAACGCCGGGCCTTTTTTGTCGCCGCAGCATGATCACTGATTGCCATCGCCAAAAGGTCGAGGTGCAGGCCATGCAGCGGGTGGACGGGCGCTAGTGCAGCGCGTGTCCGAAATCTCGATCCCCAAATTCCTTGCCTCATGGCCGCCACAATCCTATCGCTGCCTCAACCCAGATAGGACACTGCCCGATGGCCAATGACCAGAGCGATGATTTCGGCGACCGCGAGGCGCTGCACTATCACCGCATCGGCAAGCCCGGCAAAATCGAGATCGTCGCGTCCAAGCCGATGGCGACGCAGCGTGACCTGAGCCTTGCCTATTCGCCCGGTGTCGCAGCGCCCGTGCGCGCCATCGCTGCCGACCCCGATGCCGCCTATGATTATACCATCAAGGGCAATCTGGTAGCCGTCATCTCCAACGGCACTGCCATCCTGGGCTTGGGCAATCTTGGCGCGCTGGCGTCCAAGCCGGTGATGGAGGGCAAGGCGGTGCTGTTCAAGCGCTTTGCCGACATCGATTCCATCGACCTCGAAGTGGCGACCGAAGACGTCGACCGCTTCATCGACTGCGTCGAACTGCTCGAACCCAGTTTTGGCGGCATCAACCTTGAAGACATCAAGGCGCCGGAGTGCTTCATCATCGAAGCCTCGCTCAAGGAAAAGATGAACATCCCGGTGTTCCATGACGACCAGCATGGCACTGCCATTGTTGCCGCCGCCGGGGTCATCAACGCGCTGCACCTGACGGGCCGCAACCCTGCCGATGTCAAGATGGTCGTGAACGGCGCCGGCGCATCGGCCATCGCCTGCACCGAACTGATCAAGGCCTATGGCGTTCGCAACGTCATCATGTGCGACACCAGCGGCGTCATTTACATCGGCCGCCAAAAGGGCATGAACCAGTGGAAGTCGGCCCACGCCGCCGTCACCGACAGCCGTACACTGGAAGAGGCCATTGTCGGCGCCGACCTGTTCCTCGGCCTGTCGCAGGCCGGCGCCGTATCGCAGGCAATGGTCGCATCGATGGCGCCCAATCCGATCATATTCGCCATGGCCAACCCGGACCCGGAAATCACGCCCGAAGATGTGTTGAAGGTGCGCAGCGACGCCATCATCGCCACCGGGCGCAGCGATTACCCCAACCAGGTCAACAATGTCCTGTGCTTCCCCTATCTGTTTCGCGGCGCGCTGGATGTGCGCGCCACGCAGATCAACGAAGCCATGAAGCTGGCCGCAGCCGACGCCATCGCCAGTCTGGCGCGCATGCAGGTGCCCGATGAAGTGGCGGCGGCCTATGGCGGCAAGACCCGCAATTTCGGCCCGGAATATATCATCCCGGCGCCATTCGACCCGCGTCTGATCGAGCATATCCCGGTTGCCGTTGCCAAGGCGGCGATGGCGTCGGGCGTCGCCAAAAAGCCGTTCTTCGACGAGGACGCCTATCGGCAGGAACTGCGATCACGCCTCAACCCGACAACATCGATCCTGCAAGGCGCCGTCGAAAGCGCTCGCAGCCGGCCGCGCCGCTGCGTCTTTGCCGAGGCCGAACAGGAGGTGGTGCTGCGCGCCGCCGTCAACTGGCGCAATTCCGGCTATGGTGAACCCGTTCTGGTCGGCCGCGAGGCACCGGTGCGCGAGGGGCTGGCCCGCATCGGCGTGCCTGACGTGGAAAGCTACGAAATCCATAACAGCAGCGTCAGCCCGCTGGTGCCGCGCATGGTCGAGACGTTGTATGCCCGGTTGCAGCGGCGCGGCATGCTGCACCGCGATGTGCAGCGCATGGTCAACCATGAACGCAACGTCTTTGGCGCCATGCTCGTGGAACTGGGCGAGGCGGACCTGATGCTCACTGGCGTCACGCGCAATTTTGCCACCACCTATCGGCAGGTCCGGCAGGTCATCGATCCGATGCCCGGCCACCGCCCGTTCGGCATCCATATGCTGGTCGGCCGGCAGGACACGATCTTCATCGCCGATACCACCGTCACCGAACGCCCGACAGCCGAAACCCTGGCCGATATCGCTGTGGAAACCGCCGCCGTCGCGCGCCGGTTGGGGCAGGAACCGCGCGTCGCCTTCTTGTCCTATTCCAATTTCGGCAACCCGGCCGGCGAATTTGTCGGCAACCTGCGCGGCGCCGTCAAGATCCTCGATGAACGCGGCGTCGGCTTTGAATATGAAGGCGAAATGTCGGCTGACGTGGCGCTCAACCCGGCGATGCGCAAGCTGTACCCGTTCAGCCGCCTGTCCGGCCCGGCCAACGTGCTCATCATGCCCGGCCTGCACAGCGCCAACATTGCCGCCAAGCTGATCAAGGAAGTTGCCGGTGTGCGCGTTGTCGGGCCAATGTTGGTGAACATGAGCCGGCCGGTGCAGATTGCACCGATGACATCGACGGCATCCGATCTGGTGACGCTGGCGGTGCTGGCCTCCACCGGGGTGGTGATTTGACGCCTGGCGTCCTGCTCATCCACGGCATGTGGTCGACACCGGCCACATTCGACCGCTTGCGCATGGCGCTGGAACAGGCGGGATATGTCACCCATGCCCCGGTGCTGCCGTGGCATGACCGCGACGCCAGCCTGGCGCCGGCGCCGGAACTGGGCCGGCTGAGCATCACCGCCTATGTCGATTTCCTCGTCGCCGAGGCCGGCCGCATGGGCGCGCCGCCGATCATCCTTGGCCATTCAATGGGCAGCCTGCTGGCGCAGATGGTGGCGATGCGCGTGCCCCATGCCGGGCTGGTGCTGCTCTCGCCTGCGTCTGCCGCCAATGCCCAGGCGCCGGGCCTTGATCCGCTGCGCACACTGCGCCGGGTCATCACGCGCTGGGGCTGGTGGGAGAAACCGACCATGTGCGATGCCGAAGGGGCGCGCTGGGGCATATTCAACGGCGTTCCCGAAAGCATCGCCGCACAGGAAATCGCCGCGCTGGTCTGGGATTCGGGGCGCGTTCTGGCCGAAATGTCACTGCCATTTGCATTCGGCAACATCACGCGCGTTGATTTCGCCCGGCTGGGTCAGCCGGCATTGGTCATCGTCGGCACCGATGACCGCATCACCCCGCCGGCTGCGGCGCGCGCCACCGCGCGCAAACTTGCGGGCCGTGTCGATTTCCATGAACTGCCGGGTCACGGCCATTGGCTGTTCTGGGGCGACATCGAACGCCGCGTTGCCGGCATGATCCTGGACTGGCTGTCATCGCTGGAGCGTTGATGGATATCGCCCGGCAATTGCGTGCCGAGGCGCAGCGGCTAGGTTTCGCCGCCACCGGCATCGCGCCGGCCAGCGCCGCGCCCGAAGCAGGACAGCGTCTGCGGCAATGGCTGGCCGATGGCTGCCACGGCGACATGCTCTGGATGGCGGACACCGCAGAACGCCGCGCCAGCCCGGCCGGGTTATGGCCCGATGTGCGATCGGTCGTCATGTTGGGCACCAGCTATGCGCCGGCGATCGATCCGCTGCGTCATGCAGATCATCCCGATACCGGTGTCATTTCGGTGTATGCGCAGGGCAGCGATTATCACGACGTCATAAAAAAACGCCTCAAGGCCCTTGCCCGCTGGCTGGTGGCGGCGGCCCCCGGCAATGATGTCAAGGTCTTCGTCGATACAGCGCCGGTGATGGAAAAGCCGCTGGCCGCCGCCGCCGGGCTGGGCTGGCAGGGCAAGCATACCAACATGGTCAGCCGCCAGCATGGCTCATGGCTGTTCCTTGGCGCCATCTACACCACGCTCGACCTGCCCGCCGATGCGCCGCACGCCGACCGATGCGGCAGTTGCACCCGCTGCCAGACGGCGTGCCCGACAGACGCGTTCCCGGCGCCCTACCGCCTCGATGCCCGGCGCTGCATTTCCTACCTGACCATCGAGCACAAAGGCCCGATTCCGCACGAATTTCGCAGGCCCATGGGCAACCGCATCTATGGCTGCGATGATTGCCTCGCGGTCTGCCCGTGGAACAGCTTTGCTGCTGCATCGCGCGATATGGCCTTCATGCCGCGCGCCGAATTGACCGCGCCAAGGCTTGCCGATCTGCTGGCATTGGATGACGAGAGCTTTCGCGCGGTGTTTTCAGGATCGCCCATCAAACGCATCGGCCGTGGTCGCATGGTCCGCAACTGCCTGATTGCGGCAGGCAATTCCGGCGATGCCGCGCTGGCGGGGCCGGTCGCGGCGCTGCTGGATGACCCGGACCCCGTCATAGCCGAGGCCGCCGTCTGGGCGATGGCCCAATTGCACAAGGACGCACAGACATGACCAAGGCCCGGCTCGGCGCGCTCCAGTTGGGGTCAAGCCCCGAAGGCACTGGCGCCACTTTGGCCGCCATCCTCGACTATCAGCGCGAGATCGCCGACGCGCGGCTCGATGTGCTGGTCATGCCCGAGGCGCTGCTGGGCGGCTATCCCAAGGGCAGCGATTTCGGCGTGCGGCTCGGCTATCGAACCCCTGCGGGCCGCGATGCCTTCCACGAATACTGGCGCCAGGCGATCACCTTGGATGGCCCGGAAGTGGCGGCCTTGTGCGATCTCGCGCGCGCCGCCGGAACCGCCATGGTCATCGGCGCCATCGAGCGTGACGGCGCCAGCCTGTACTGCGCCGCGCTTTTTTTCGCCGCCGATGGCTGGTTTGTTGCCCGCCACCGCAAGCCGACGCCGACCGCCGCCGAACGGCTGGTCTGGGGCCAGGGTGACGCCAGCGGCCTTGTCACCATGGACAGCCCC
>NZ_JANPCD010000190.1:0-13046 GCF_031430775.1 Sandarakinorhabdus sp.
AAACCAGGCGCATGGCCATCCCCACTGACCAGCTCGCGGGAGCTCATGCGCTGTTTTCATCGGCGCGCATCGACAATGCCGGCATGTCCGGCGCAATGCGCTGGGCGCAGGACCGCTGCGGGATGTTGATCGATCCGCACACGGCCATCGGGCTGGCGGCTGCGTTGGCCGAACCCGGCGATGCCCCGATGGTGACGCTGGCGACCGCGCACCCCGCCAAATTCCGCGATGCCGTCGAGCGCGCCACGGGCCGCCGCCCGACGCTGCCGGCCCGGCTTGGCAATCTGTTTACTCGCGCCGAAGCTTTTGACGTGCTGCCCGCCGATCTGGCCGCAATCGAAGCCTATGTAGCGCAGCGGACGCACACGTGACGGCGCCCTTGCCCCGGATCGAACACGGCGCGGGCGGCCTGCGCGTTGCCACATGGGCGACGCCTGGCGCCGAAACCGTGTCGATTGCGCTGCACGCCGATGCCGGCGCGCGTAGCGAGGCAGCGCCGGTGAACGGCCTTGCCCATCTGTTCGAACACATGGTGTTCAAGGGCACGCAGCAGCGTTCGGCCCGCGCCATAGCCGAGCAGATGGAAGATGTCGGCGGGCAATTGAACGCTTGGACCAGCCGCGATGCCACGGTGTTCCACGCCCGCATGCTTGCCGCCGATTTGCCGCTGGGCATCGACATCATTGCCGATCTGGTCAGCCGGCCACGCTTCGACGCCGATGACCTGGCCCGCGAAAAGGACGTCGTGCTGCAGGAACTGGGCGAAGCGCGCGATACGCCCGACGACATCGTGTTCGACCATCTCCAGGAAGCGGCTTTCCCCGGCCAGCCGCTGGGCCGTTCCATCCTTGGCGACGAGGCCAGCCTCGCGCGCATCACCGCAGATGATCTGCGTGGCTGGCAATCCGACCATTATGCCGCCGCCGGACTGACGCTGGTGGTCAGCGGCAAGGTCGATCACGACGACGTGCTTCGGCTTGCAGATGCGCTGTTCCCGGCGCGCGCTGCCGCCCCCCGCGCCGCGCTGGCGCCCGCAACCTTTTCGGCGGGGCAGTTTCATGATTCGCGCCGCACCGAACAGGCGCAGTTGACCTCGGGCTATCCGGCGCCTGGCCATCATGATCCGATGCACGACGCTGCCGCGCTGTTCACGCTGGCGGCAGGCGGCGGCATGTCGTCCCGCCTGTTCCAGGAAGTGCGCGAGGAACGCGGCTTGGCCTATGCCATCAGCGCGGCCCTGCAACCCTATGCCGACACCGGCCTGCTCAGCGTCCACGCCGCCACAGCGCGCAAGGATGCCGCCCGCGCCCGCGACCTGATTGCCAAGGTGCTGGCCGACACCGCCGCCGGGTTGGAACCAGCCGAACTGGCCCGTGCCCGCGCCCAGGCCATTGCCGCTCTCATGATGGCGCTCGAAGGCCCGCAGGGGCAGGGCGATTATCTGGCGCGCAGCCTGATGGTGCATGGGCGATTCGTGCCGCCGGCCGAAATCGTCGCACGAATCAACGCTGTCACGGTCGATGCTGCCCGCGCTGCCGGCGCCGCAATGCTGTCCGGCCCGCCGGCTCGCGCTGAAATCGGCAGCCAGAAACTGTCCCGCGCCGCGTGACGACACTCAGCGTCCTGATTACCGAACCATGGGCGGACTTTGCGCTGCTCGATTCGGGCTGCGGCCGCAAATATGAGCGTTATGGCGGCCTGCGCTTCATCCGGCCCGAACCGCAGGCCATGTGGCAGCCCGCCAGCCCCGACTGGCAGGCCGACGGCGAATTTGTCGGCGGCAGCGATGAAGAAGGCGGCGGCCGCTGGCAATTGGACGCAAAGGTGCCGGCGCGCTGGCCAATGACGCGCGGGACGATACAAGGGGGGACAATACGCTTCCACGCCTTCAACACGCCGTTCCGCCACCTGGGCTTTTTCCCCGACATGGCGGCGCAATGGGACTGGATGGCGGGCCGCATCCGCCCCGGCCACCGCGTCCTCAACATGTTCGGATACACCGGCGTCGGCAGCCTGGTCGCCGCCGCTGCGGGCGCGGACGTGACCCATGTCGATGCCAGCAAAAAAGCGGTTGCCGCCGCCCGTGACAACGCCGCCTTGTCAGGGCTGGCTGAAGCGCCGGTGCGCTGGCTGGTCGATGACGCGCTGAAATTCCTGCGGCGCGAAGTGCGGCGCGGCAGCAAATATCACGGCATCCTGCTCGATCCGCCCAAATATGGCCGGGGACCGGACGGCGAGATCTGGCAGCTTGAGCGCG
Source organism: Sandarakinorhabdus sp. (assembly GCF_031430775.1). Taxonomy (GTDB): domain Bacteria; phylum Pseudomonadota; class Alphaproteobacteria; order Sphingomonadales; family Sphingomonadaceae; genus Sandarakinorhabdus. The sequence goes on from NZ_JANPCD010000190.1 coordinate 2,258, forward strand.
ATCTTCCCGAATTGGTCAGCCTGGCGCGGCAATTGCTTGCCGATGATGCCAGCTTTTGCGTGCTGACGGTCTATGCCATCCGCATGTCGGCGCTGGCCTGTCTTGCGTTGATGGAACAGGAAATGGCTGGCAGCGGCGGCACCGTCGAAGCCGGCGACATGGCCATTCGCGAGGAAAAACGAGGCCTGCTGCTGCCCACCGCCATCTTCGCACGCTGGAGCCGCTGATCAGGCGGCAATCGCTGCCATCGCGCCCAGCCCCGTCAATGCACCTGCCGTTAATATGGCGCGCAGCCGGGGATACCAGCCGGGCAGGCCGGCAGCAGTCGCGTCCCACAACAGATGCGCCGCCAGACACGCCGCCAGCGCCAGCAACTGCGGCGCGCCCGACGGTGCCAGAAACAGCACCGCGAGCGCCGCCAGCGTCGGCACCATTGCCAGCGTGATGATGACCAGCCGTGGCTGTGGCCCCGCCACCTCAAGCCCCCAGCGCGCCCCGCCCAGAAACGACAGGATAAGCGCGGCATAGCCGGTGACGACCAGCATCAGCATCGGCGCCCAGGCCGGCACCAGCATGGCAATCACCGGCGGCGCCAGAAACGGCACAAGGCCCGCCAGGCCATAGCCCAGCACGGCCACGGGAATCGGATGCATCGTCATCGTGCCCGCCTGTCACGCTGCTGCGCCGCCGTCCATGCGGCAGCCTGTATCATCCCCTGCAGGCGCGCACGCTGGCCGGGTCCGGTCGCTTGCCGGGCTTGAACACCGCGACATAGCCTTGGGTGATATCGGTCAGGCTGACGAGATCATAACCCATGGTGCGCACTTCGCAGGTCAGCAGCGCCTTGGGCATGCCGTGATCCTCGGAAGGGCGGTCCAGATCGACGATGACAATGCGCCCGCCCGGCTTCAGGCTGGGCCGCAGGCGTTCCAGCAGCAGATAGGGCTGCGCGATCTCGTGATACATGTGCACCATCAGCGCCACATCGGTGCTGGCGATCGGCAACCGGGCATTGGCGCCGTTGCCGATCAGGAACTGGACATTGTGCAGCCGCGCCTTGCGGACCCGGCGTTCGAGCAATTGCAGCGTGCGCGGGTCGATGTCCTGCGCCAGCAGCCGCCCGCGCGGGCCGAGCAGCGGCGCCACGCGCATGGTGTAATAGCCGCCGCCGGCGCCGATGTCAGCGACAGTCATGCCGCGCACGATGCCGGCGATGCGGACCACATCCCGCGCTTCGCCAGCGGCATCACGCGCGGCCTCGTTCGACCAGCTGGCGCTGACGACCGGCGCCACCGGGCGCAGCGGCACGGGCGCCGCCCCTGCGGCGATCAGCATCGCGGCAAGCAACATGCCGTTCATGACCGGACACCGCATATCATCGCGCCAACATGCCCTGCCAAGGTGGCGGAATCATGTCGGGTTTCCGGCTGATTCGTGCCTTCTGTATCATGCACCGATTTCAGGCACGCCCACGGCGTTTGTCAGCGGCATTGGCAGAGTCGGGGGCAAATCCAGAGGCAATCCTGGTTGCAGCCGGCGCGCTGCCGGTGGCCGGCACGGCCCGCCAGCGGTTCATCTGGGCCATGAACTGGTTCAGGGCGCGGCCGGTCAACTGGCTGCCACCGATGAACTTCAGCGACACCGGATTGGCCGGCCGGCCGCGCAGCCACACTTCGTAGTGCAGGTGCGGCCCCGTGGACATGCCGGTGGACCCGACATAGCCGATGACCTGGCCCTGCACGACGCGCTGTCCGTTCTTGACGGCAAAGCGCGACAGATGGGCATAGGCCGTCACCAGTTCCTTGGTGTGGCGCAGCTGGATGTAATTGCCGTGCCCGCCGTGTCTGCCGGCAAAGCTGACATTGCCGCTGGCCGCAGCCATGATCGGTGCGCCATGCGGCGCGCCGAAATCCACGCCCTGGTGCATGCGCGAATAGGACAGCAGCGGATGGAAACGCATGCCGAAGCCGCTGGTCAGCCGCGCGCCATCGACCGGAGTTTTCATCAGGCCACGCCGGGCGCCTTCGCCGTCGGACTTGAAATATTCGGCATGGCCGCCCTGCATCAGCCGGCCGACTTCGATCGGTGCCTTGCCGCGCCGCGCGAGCGATGCAAACAACAGGCTGCCATGGCGGACTTCGCCGGTTTCAGCCCTGTCCTGCTCGACGATGATGTCGAACCTGTCGGCCTTGCCGACGCCGCGTTGGAAATCGACGACATAGCCCATGATGCGGGTGAAATCGCCGACCAGCCGCGCCGGAATGCCGGCCGAACGCAAGGCCCGTTGCAGGTTGCCGCCGACGGAACCGGTGACTCGCAGCGGCGTTGAATCGACTGCAATGGGAACACGCTTCAGCGTCAGCGCGCCATCGACACGGGTCAGTTCCACCCGCAGGTCAAAGGCGGCGCGAAAGGCCAGCCGGTCGAGCGGGCGCGGCACGCTTCTGGATTCGCGGCGGCCAAGTACCAGATCGATGTCGGTGCCGCGTGCCAGCCGGCCGGTGTCGGCGACCCCGCGCAACAAGCTGTTCACGGCGCCCATGTCGCTGGCGCTGACGCCGGATCGCCGCAGCGCCGCAGCAAAGCCGGCGCCGCCGACTTCGGCGGACAATTCCAGGCGCGGGCGCTCCGGCGCTTCGGCCAGCGGTGCCAGCATGCGCGGATTGGCGCGCGGCACGGCGCCGGTGACACCGCCGCGTGCCAGCGGCCCGATGGCGTTGATGCGGGCCAGATCATGCTGGGCAGGCGTCAGAGCCGGCGGCGCAATGGTGCGGATCGGTTCGACGCGGCTACCCAGCGCCAGTGCCATGGCGATCAGGCCGGTACAGCCGACCGCGCCGTACCACCATTGCCGGCTGCCGATGTCATGCCCCAGGTCAACGGCAAGCTCGCCAAGCGCGGCGCGCGCCCGCAGCGCGCGCCAGTCGTCGGCAAGCTGCTGCCGCAAAGCTGCGCGCAATTCTCGGCGCCCCTCGGGCGACAGCAACCGCGATCGCGCAGAGGCGCGTTTCCTGGACGCGCCGCCACCAGGCCGCGTGCCAGCGCCAACGTCCAACACGGACGCGCCAACGTCCAACGCGGAAGTGCCGCCTGCCAGTGCCGTTTGGAACTGCGGCTGATACAAGGTGTTCCCCCAAGTCCGAACATTGGACGCACACGCGAACAAGGGCCTTGCCCCGACAGCAGGCCCAGACATCGCCTGATAAAAGACGTGCCCGGCTACAGGCATGAATCGCTATCCCTTGTGTGTCAATCGCGTCACGGCCACTGCCACTATTTCCGGGACGAAGCGATTTGGCCGCATGACCGCTTGCACATGGCCCGCCGCCGTGTCAGATTCCACGTCAAGCTGACACAACGCGAAGGATTGCGATGAGCCGGCAGTGTGGTTTCGATTGCGGCTGCGGGGCTTTGTCGCCCCCCCTTTCGCTGCTCTTGTCCCTGTCATCCTCCAGCCCCAGAACATGCGGGTGACGCAGCGTTCGTTCCTCCCTGCCCGTAGTGGCCCCGGCGGCGCCACCATCACGGCCGTCCTTGGCCCCACCAACACCGGCAAGACCCATCTGGCAGTCGAGCGCATGTGCGGCCACGCCAGCGGCATCATGGGGTTCCCGCTGCGCCTGCTGGCCCGCGAGGTGTATGAACGTGTCGTCGCGCTCAAGGGGGAAAAGCACGTCGCGCTGATCACCGGCGAAGAAAAGATCGTGCCCGAGGGCGCGCGCTATTTTCTCTGCACGGTCGAAGCGATGCCAACCGACCGCGACGTGGCCTTTGTCGCGATCGACGAAGGCCAGGTCGCCGCCGATCCCGAGCGTGGACATGTGTTCACCGACAGGCTTTTGCATGCGCGCGGTTATGCCGAAACCATGATCCTGGGTTCGGAAACGCTGAAGCCATTGATCCGCAAGCTCATCCCCGACGCCGAAATCGTCACGCGGCCACGCTTTTCGACGCTCAGCTACGCCGGGCCGAAAAAGCTGTCGCGGCTGCCGCGCCGCACTGCCATCGTCGCCTTCACCGCCGCCGAAGTCTATGCCATCGCCGAAATGCTGCGCCGACAAAAGGGCGGTGCTGCCGTGGTCATGGGGTCGTTGTCCCCGCGCACCCGCAATGCCCAGGTGGCGATGTACCAGTCCGGCGAGGTGGATTATCTCGTCGCCACCGACGCCATCGGCATGGGCCTCAACATGGACATCGCCCATGTCGCATTTGCCGGTCTGGGCAAATTCGATGGCCGCCGCCAGCGCCGCCTGAGCTTGAGTGAAATGGCGCAGATCGCCGGCCGCGCCGGGCGGTATCAAAAGGACGGCACGTTCGGAACGGTGCAACTTGGCGCCACCGAAAGCTGTGCCTTTGCGCCTGAGGAAATCGAAGGACTGGAAGGGCACAGGTTCGAGCCGTTGACGCAATTGGTCTGGCGCAACCCGGCGCCGGATTTCGGCTCGCTGGCCAGGCTGGTGACATCGCTGGAGGCGCGGCCGACCCGGCCGGAACTGCTGCGGTCCGATGATGCCATCGATCTGGCCGTGCTCAAGCAGCTGGTCGGCGAGCCATGGGTGATGGAGCGGGTACGCGGCCCGCGCGGTGTCGCCCGGCTCTGGGCCGCCTGCGGCCTGCCCGATTACCGCAAGACCGGTGCCGAGGCCCATGCCCGGCTGGTGGCACGGTTGTTCCGCCACATTTCCGAAGGCGATTGCTTTTTGCCCGAAGCCTGGATTGCCTCGGAACTGGCGCATCTCGACCGGCTGAGCGGCGATGTCGAGACGCTTGCCGACCGCATCGCGGGCGCCCGCACCTGGACGTATATCGCCCACCGGCCCGATTGGCTGGCAAACCCCGCAGAATGGGCGATGCGCACCCGCGGCGTGGAGGACCGCCTGTCCGATGCCTTGCACGGCGCGCTGACGCAGCGGTTCGTCGACCGGCGCACGGCCGTGCTGCTCAAGGATCTGGGTGCGCGCGGCGGCGAGCAGCCCGTCGAAATCGATCCTGATGGCAGCGTCGCGGTGGGCGGTGAAGTCATCGGCCGGCTGGACGGCTTCCGCTTCACAGCCGATCCGCTGGCCCGCGCCGGCGAACAGCGCCTGTTGCTGGCAGCGGCCGAACGCTATCTCGTGAAGGAAATGTCCCGCCGGGGTGCTGCGCTGATCGCGGCGCCCGACAGCGATTTCGCGCTGGACTTTGCGGGGCGCATGCCGCCGCGCCTGACGTGGCGCGGCGCCCGCGTTGCCAAACTGCGCAAGGGCCGCGATGCGCTTGGCCCGCGCGTCGAACTTGACCGCGCTGTTGCGGTCCTTGCGGCCGAGGATCGCCGCCGTATCCAGGCGCGCCTCGATGCCTGGATCGTGTCTGCCGTCGCAGGCGCGCTTGGTCCGCTGGTGCGCCTGACGGCGGCGCGCGAGACCCTGTCGCCGGCCGCGCGCGGCCTGGTGGTACAACTGGTCGAAAACCTGGGGGCGATGCGCCGCGAGGTCGCCGATGTCCAGCTTGCAGGGCTGCTGAAGGGCGACCGCCAGGCGCTGGCCCGCGCCGGCGTGCGGCTGGGCACTGCGCACGTGTTCTTGCCGGTGCTGTTGCGGCCCGAACCGACGCGTTGGCGCGTGGCGCTCTGGGCTGTCGCGCAGGACATTGCCGACCTGCCCGAATTGCCGGCGCCGGGCCGTGTCAGCATCTTGGCCGATGACGCGCACCCGCCGGGTTTTCTCGAAGTGTGCGGCTATTGGCGCATCGGCGAGCAGGCGGTGCGCATCGACATGGCCGACCGTCTGGCGCGGCAGATTCACGAACGCCGCGACGGACGCACACCGTTCATTCCCGATCCCAATTGGGCAGCATCGGTCGGGCTCGGCCGCGAGGGGCTGGCGCGGCTGATGCGGGCGCTGGGGTGCCGGCTGCAACTTGTCGATGGCAATCAACTGTTCGCCTGGAGCGGCAAGCCCAGGCCGCAGGCCATGCGCGCGCGGCCGGGCGGACAGACTTTGGGCGCACTGATGCCAGGCGCGCAGAAATCACGGGGGGATGCCAGCGATGCAAGGACGCTGGCGCCGTCGCCCTTCGCCATCCTTGCAGGCATGAAAGGCAGGTAGCATTTGGTCTTCGGGGCAGGGCTCAGGCTCGACAAATGGCTGTGGTTTGCGCGTCTCGCCAAATCACGATCACAGGCCCAGGACCTATGCGAAAGCCGACGTTTGCGAATCGATGGCCGAGTTGTCGAACGCGCTTCGGCCCTGGTGCGGGCCGGGGCAGTCATCAGCTATCCGCGCGGCGATGACATCGTCGTCGTCCGCGTCGAAGGCGTCGCTGATCGGCGCGGTCCCTATGCGGAGGCGCTGCAACTGTACACCGATCTGACGCCCTTGCTGCGCGGCGGGCCCCCTGCCATGACGGGGATGAACGCCGCAGGGCATTGACGGCGGCACGGACGCCCGGTTAGCAGCAGGGGCAACCAAATTTCGACAAGGCGGTATCACGCCGCTTTTCGGGGGAGATTTATGGCCTACGTCGTCACTGAAGCATGCATCAAGTGCAAGTATATGGACTGTATCGAAGTCTGCCCGGTCGATTGCTTTTACGAAGGCGAGACGATGGTCGTCATCAACCCGAACGAATGCATCGATTGCGGCGTCTGCGAGCCGGAATGCCCGGCAGAAGCCATTTTGCCCGACACCGAGGGCGGCCTTGAAAAGTGGATGGAACTGAACGCCACCTTCTCGGCGCAATGGCCCAACATCACCGTCAAGGGCGAAAGCCCCGACGATGCCGATTCGCACAAGGGCGAAGAGGGCAAGTACGACAAGTATTTCACCGCCACACCCGGCGAAGGTTCCTGATACGGCACCAGGGGTGACGAAACGCCGCGCCTGATGCCCGATTCGGGTGCCGGCGCGGCCACTTGTGGGCATGTTCTGGCCCGTTTTGTGCTGAATCCGCGCATTCTGGCGCCAGTTTCGCCCGGCACAACTGGCAAACGCTGCATTTTCCTGCTATGACAACAATGTGACGGTGGCGCCATGCCGCCGGCTCGTTCGCCGGTTGTGCCGCGAAAAACGCTCCCTGTCAGGCGGGCGGCACGCCAGAGGTCGCAAGAGACAGGATTGTTCCGTGTGTTGACGTGTGGACCCGGTGCCTTGCTGTGCACCGGGGCAGCCTGCGTCATCCTGCGGCGCAAAAGCAAAGGAACGCAGCCCCATGGCAACTGCCAAGCCACTCGGTTTTGAAGTCGGTGATTATGTGGTTTACCCCAAGCATGGCGTTGGCCGGGTCGTAGAGATCCAGCGCTCCGAAATCGCCGGCACGGTCCTCGATCTCTTTGTCCTGCGCTTCGAGAAAGAGCGCATGACCCTGCGCGTCCCTGTCGGCAAGGCCGAAGGTGTCGGCATGCGCAAACTGTCGAGCCAGGCCACGCTGAACGAAGCGCTGACCACGCTGAAGGGCAAGCCGCGCATCAAGCGCACCATGTGGTCGCGCCGCGCCCAGGAATACGAAGCCAAGATCAACTCCGGCGACCTTGTCAGCATCGCCGAAGTGGTACGCGATCTTCACCGCGCCGAGGATCAGCCGGAACAAAGCTATTCCGAACGGCAGATCTACGAAGCCGCCATCGGCCGCCTGGCCCGCGAACTCGCCGCGATGGAAAACATCGACGAGCCCGCCGCCCAGCAGAAAATCGAACAGGTCCTCAAGGCTGCCTGATGCCATGCAAGGGCGCAGTCCGTCTGGCCATCTGGCTGGCCGGGCCGCGCCCTTCACCATATCCTTTGCCGCGCCCGACCGTTTGCCCATGAGCGCGCCCGCACCGCTGGCTGCCCGCCTCGCCAGCCTGTTTCCTGCCTTCAAGGGGCTGGTCTATGCGCTGCTGCTGCTCAACATCCTGATATTCTTCATGGCAGACGACGCGCTTGTCCCGCACAAGGCCGTCGACCAGATCGGCTGGGTGATCATCCTTGCCGGGCTCGAATGGGATAGCCGCGCCGCGCGTTCTGCCTCGGTCATTGGTTGGTCGCTGGCAATCGAACTCGTCGGCTATGCCTGTGCGCTTTATGCGCTTGGCCATTACATCGCCGAAATCGACTGGCTCGAAATCATCAATGCGTCGGCCTGGCTGCTGATTGCGCTGCTGCTCTGGCTGGATATCCTTGTGCCGCGCATCGGTGCCAGCCGGCCTGTCGGAGTCATGCGCGCGCTGCTTTATGCCGCCACGCTGGTATGCGCGATACTGTTCGGCGTGCAGGGCAAGCTGCTCGATTTTTATGATTCGGTGCTCTGGATCGTCTGCTTCTTTGTCATCGAGCTGAACATCCTGCGCCTGTCCCGCTCGGCTGGCTGAGACAAGGCTTGCGCCGCGCCTCTTAGCGTATTATGTAAATAATACACATTGGCAGGAGACGGGCGTGAAACACAGCATTGCAGCAGCGATCGGCATAATTCTCGCCGCAAGCACGGCCCAGGCTGAAACGCGCAATTTCCCCGTGGGCAGTTTCCAGCGCATCGATGCGCGCGGCAGCGTTAATGTCGTCGTCAATACCGGCAAGGCTGCATCAGCGCAGGCAACCGGCGATGCCAGCGCGATCGAACGGCTGGTCGTGGCCGTCGAAGGTGACACACTGGTCCTGAGCAACAAGTCCGGCTGGCGCTCCTGGGGCAGCCAGAAGGGCAAGGCGACCATCGCCGTGACCGTGCCGATGCTGACTGGCGGCACCGTATCGGGCGCGGGCAACGTCACGGTTGACCGCATCGACACGCCGCAGTTCACGGCCAGGGTTTCGGGCGCCGGCAACATGTCGCTGCCCAGTTTGAAGGCGAATGTGGCCGACTTCACCGTGTCGGGTGCCGGCGACATCACGGCTGTCGGCACGGCCGGGTCGGTCAAGGCCCGGGTGTCCGGCGCTGGCGACATCACCCTGAGCGCCCTGAAGGCGCAAACCCTGGACCTGTCTGTTTCGGGCGCCGGCGATATTGCCGCCTTTGGGACAGGCACAGCGATTGTGCGCGTTTCGGGTGTTGGCGATGTCACCGTGCGCGGCGGCGCCCGCTGCCAGATCAGCAAATCCGGCATGGGAGACGTCGATTGCCGGTAATGTGCGTCCTGTTTGTCCCGGGCCTTTGCCGCGTAATTGCCAGCCGAATCGATCTCGGCGCTACCAGCGGGCGATGACGGCGTCCGCTGCGGGCCGGGGCCGTTCTTCCAGCGGCTTGGCCTGGCGCCCGATGAAAATGAACCCGGCAATCCGCTCCGGCGCGGTGCCCAGCAGCGCCAGCACGGCGGGCGAATAGGCCGCCCAGCCGGTCAACCAATTGGCGACAAAGCCCTGTGCATGGGCTGCCAGCATCAGATTCTGGATGGCAGCGCCGGTGCTCAGTTCCTGCTCCCACAGCGGAATATGCGATTCGCGCGGGGTGTGCAGCACGGCAATCAGGCAGGGTGCAAAGCTGGCAAATTGTGTCACGGCCTCGCGCTCCAGCCGGCCTGCGTCAGGCTTGTCGGTCAGATAGGCAGCCAGCAACGCTTCGGCAAAAGCCGCCCGGCGTTCGATGACGACAAAGCGCCACGGATTGAGCTTACCATGGTCCGGCACGCGAATCGCAGCGCCAAGCATAGCATCAAGCTGCGCTGCATTCGGCCCCGGTGCATCCATGTCGCGCGCCTTGCCTGACCGGCGGGTCGCGAGCAGCGTCAAGGTCGAGGTTCGGTCGTTGAATGCATCCATGGCGGCGGCTCTAGCGATTTTCTGCCGCTGATCAAACCGCTGATCAAGCCGGCGCTCAGGGCTGCGTCACCACTGCGCCGCCCTTCATCACCAGCACGATCCGGCTGACAGCGCCGATGTCCGCTACCGGGTCGCCGGCCACCACGGCGATATCCGCGAGCATCCCCGACGCGATGCGGCCACGGTCGCCAAGCGCAAAATACCGCGCATTGCCGGCGGTGGCGGCGTGAAGCACTGCGATATTCGTCATGCCATGTGCCGCCATCAGCCGCATTTCCCGGGCGTTGTCGCCGTGCGCGAACACGCCGACATCGCCGCCCATGCACATTTTCACGCCGGCCTTCAGCGCCAGCGCAAATGCCTTGCGGTCATCCAGCACGTCCTGCGGCGCCGGTTCCGCGCCGTTCCAGCCGCGATACCGCGCGATGGCGTCGCCGGCGGCCAAAGTGGGGCACAGCACGGTGCCGCGCGCCGCCATAAGGGCAAAGACCTTGGCATCGCCTTCGCTGCCATGCTCGATGGCATCGACCCCGGCCATCACGGCGCGTGTCATGGCTTCGGGCGTGCTGGCATGGACGGTCACCTGCCGCCCGGCATCATGGGCAGCGCCAACCGCAGCGGTCAATTCGGCCTGCGAAAATGTCGGCCGGCTCGGCTCGCCCCGGCCCCAGCGGTAGTCGGCATAGATTTTGACCACGTCTGCGCCTGCACCAATCTGCCGGCGCAGGGCAGTGACCAGCGCTGGTCCATCGGCTTCCTCGGCACCCTGCGGCACCGGCGCGGCATGGCCCTTGGGACCATAGCTGCCCGGCGCGACAAGGGCGCGGGTGGCGATGATCATGCGCGGCCCCGGCACGATGCCGCGCTCGATCGCCATTTTCAGCCCGGCATCGGCAGTGCCGGCGCCCTCGGTCCCCAAGTCGCGCACGGTGGTGAAACCGGCCAGCAATGTCGCCCGTGCCGCCACCACGGCGCGGGCGGTGCGCAGCGCCTCAGGTTCCTTGAGCACCTGGTCGTCCCACGGCGTCTGGTCATAGGGATACAGGAACAAATGGCTGTGCCCCTCGATCATGCCGGGCATC
>NZ_JANPCD010000191.1:0-13201 GCF_031430775.1 Sandarakinorhabdus sp.
GCGCTCAAGGCCTTTGTCGCCGCATCACCCGCAGCGCGGCTGCCGCATGATCGGCCATTCGATGCCGTGCCGGTGCCTGCTGTGCCAGCACCGGCCGGAGCCGAACAATCGACGCAATCGGCGTTCGGGCGCATCCTGTTCGATCTTGCCAAGGCGGGCGGGCCGCTGGCTGACCGCATCATCACGACATCGCCCGAGGTTACCGTCTCGACCGGCCTTGGCCCGTTTGTGAATGCGCGCGGGTTGTTCCGGCGCCAGGCGCTGACCGATGTGTTTCGCGCCGCCAAAATCCCCAGTCCGCAGAAATGGCAGGGCGATGCCGCCGGGCAACATATCGAACTGGGCATCGCCGAACATAACCTGTTCCTGATGCTGGCGGCGGCGGGCCTGTCGGCGCCGCTGTTCGGCACGCGGCTGATCCCCATCGGCACCGTCTATGACCCGTTCATCGCGCGCGGGCTCGATGCGCTGAATTATGGCTGTTATCAGGATGCGCGGTTCTTGCTGGTGGCGACGCCATCTGGCCTGACGCTGGGGCCGGAAGGCGGCGCCCACCAGTCGATCAATCCGCCGCTGATTGCCATGGGCCAGCCCGGCCTGACACATTTCGAGCCGGCCTATGCCGATGAACTGGCGGCAATGCTGGCGTTTGCCTTTGGGCATTTGCAGGCGGACGACGGCGGCAGCGTCTATCTGCGACTATCCACCCGGAACATCGCCCAGCCGATACGTGCCGATGATGGCTGGCAGGCGGGTGCGCTGGCCGGCGGATATTGGCTGAAGCCACCGGCGCCGGGCGCCGAGGCCGCCATTGTCGCGATGGGTGCCGTCATGCCCGAGGCGCTGGCGGCCTGGGAGGCCCTGGCAGCCGAAGTGCCGGGCCTTGGCCTGCTCAATGTCACCAGCCCTGACCTTTTGCATCGCGGCTGGCGGCAGGGACATGCCGAGCGGCGTACCAGCCATGTGGGCGCGCTGCTGGCACCGCTGCGCCCCGGCGCCCGGCTGGTGACCTTGCTCGATGGCGCGCCGGCCGCGCTCAGCTGGCTGGGCGGCGTCCATGGCCACCGCGTGGTGCCGCTGGGTATCGACCGCTTCGGGCAGACCGGCGACTTGCCCGACCTGTACCGCGAATACGGACTGGACGAAGCCGCGATCATTGCCGCCATGGCCGAAGCCCTGATCGACCATGTTGATTGACCGGTAGCCGGAATTGCGGCAAAGGCCGCGTCCGGTTCGGGGAGTGGCGCAGCCTGGTAGCGCATCTGCTTTGGGAGCAGAGGGTCGCAGGTTCGAATCCTGTCTCCCCGACCAAGTTTCAGCCATGGCGCTGAAATCTCTGGCATGGCCAGAACATGCAATTTTTTTGCAGTCTTGTCGCTCGTTGCGGAGCGAATGATGCTTGGCATCGCAGCGCCTGGCCAATTGTCCAACGACCTCATTGTCCCGGGATCAGGGGCTACAGGCGCTATGCGGCGCCATTTGCCTGGTCTTGCAATCCGCCTGCGAAGCCCCGCCAGCCGGCCGGAGCCTTGACCAAGTGAACGTTACCAGATAAGTGAACGTTCACAATAAAGCGATCAGCAAACAAGAATCGCACAAAAATCGTTGGGGGAACGGTATGATGAGACTGCGCAAGCCTATGTTCGGGCACCTTTTTGTGAGCGCTTCGGCGTTGGCCATAGGGTTCGCCTCACAGCCGGCCTTTGCGCAGGAAACAATCGCCGAATCAGCGACAGTCGAAGATGAAATTGTTGTAAGCGGCATCCGCGCCAGTTTGCAGAAGTCGCTGGGCATCAAGCGTGATGCCATCGGCGTGGTGGATGCCATCACTGCCGAGGATATCGGCAAGTTCCCGGATACGAACCTCGCGGAATCCTTGCAGCGCATCACCGGCGTGTCGATCGACCGCAGCGTGGGCGAAGGCTCCAAGGTGACCGTCCGCGGCTTCGGCCCGGATTTCAACCTGGTACTGCTGAACGGCCGCCAGATGCCTGCTTCGGGCCTTGGCAGCTGCTGCGAAGCGCCGGCTTCGCGCAGTTTCGACTTCGCCAATCTGGCGGCCGAAGGTATCGCTGGGGTCGAAGTCTACAAGTCGGGGCGCGCCACGCTGGCGTCCGGCGGCATTGGCTCGGTCATCAACATTCTGACGCCGCGCCCGCTTGATCGCCCTGGCTTCAAGGCCAGCCTTGGCGTCAAGGGCGTGATCGACCACACGTTCGAGGACACCAAGCTCACCCCGGAAATCTCGGGCATCATTAGCAAGACCTTTGCCGACAACCGTATCGGTATCCTGGTCACCGGTGTTTATCAGCGCCGCAAAGCCAGCCTGGCCCAGTTCAACGCCGGCTGGCGCGAAGGTTATCTCGGCAACGAGAACAACTGGGGCTCGCTGCCGGTCGATGCCAATGACTGGCGCGGCAATTTCGACAGGACCATCAACCGGCCCGGCCCGACCGATGTCTATCAGGTCACCCAGAACGCCGGTTATGATTTCACCGACATCGACCGTGAGCGCATCAACGGCCAACTCGTCCTTCAGGTGAAGCCGACCGACACCCTGACCGCTTTGGTCGATTATACCTATTCGCAGAACACGATCGCTGCGCGCACCAGCAGCATCGGTGTCTGGTTCAACCACAACAACACCTCCAGCAGCTGGACCGATGGTCCGGCCGCCGGCCCCAATTTCTATGCCGAGGCATTCGGTCCCGGTGAAGGCAAGGATGTCGCCATCACTGGCGCGCTGGCGGCCAACCGGTCGATCAACCGCTCGCTTGGCGCCAACATCAAATGGGACGGGCCGGGCGGCCTGCGCCTCGAGCTTGATGGCCATCACTCGACGGCGGAAAGCAAGCCGACCTCGCCCTATGGCAGCAACAGTGCCGTTGGCAGTGCCGTTTATGGCGTCACCAGCCAGCGCGTTGATTTCACGACCGACATGCCGGTGATCTCGGTCACCACAGGTCCGGATGCAGCTGTGCAGCCGTCCAACATCCGGCCGTCGGGCAATTCCTTCCGCAATGCGTACATGCGGGACGAAATCAACGAAGTGTCGCTACGCGGCGGTTATGATTTCGACACGTCATTCATCAAGAGCCTGGATTTCGGTGTCACCTATACGCAGAACAAGGTGCGCTCAGCCTTTGGCGTGATCCAGAACGACAGCTGGGGCGGCACGCTCAGCGCGGCAGATACACCGGATTCGCTGTACACCTTGACGCCTCTGTCGCCGCGTCTGGCCGGCATGAATGGCTCGAACGATCCTGCCATCATTCCCAATTACTTCCAGGTCGATACCGCGGCGCTGGCGTCGCTGCTGCAATCGCGCATCGGCATCTGCAACGCCAGCACCGTTCAGGGCGCCTGCCTTGCCAAGTACGACACCGACCGGCGTATCCGCGAGGAAACTTGGGCGCCCTATATCCAGTCCGTGCACCAGTTCGACTTTGGCGACATGCGCGCCAATGTCCGTCTGGGGCTGCGTTATGAACGCACCACGATTTCGTCGTCGGCGCTGGTGCCGATTCCCACGGGCGTTGTCTGGGTTTCGGACAATGAAATGGGGCTGATCAGCGGCGCCGCGTCCGATTTCTCCACGCTGCGCGGCAAATATGAAAACTGGTTGCCGGCGTTCGATTTCGACTTGTCGCCGATCGACAACGTCCGGCTGCGCGCGTCCTACAGCCACACGATCACTCGCCCGGATTACACCAGCATGCAGGGCGGCATCACGGTGGCACAGCCCTTGCGCCCCAATGGCGGCAGCACGGCCGGCAGCGGCAACCCCGGCCTGCTGCCCTACAAGTCCAAGAACATCGATCTGGCGGCGGAATGGTATTACGCCAAGGACAGCTATGTCTCCGTGGGTTTCTTCCACAAGAGCGTGGGCAACTTCATCGCCAACACCACGACGCAGGGGCCGTTGTTCGACCTGCCCAACCCGGCACAGGGTGCTGCGGTTCAGGCGGCGCGCACGGCTTTGGGCGGCAACCCGGGCTTTGCTGCCATCCTGGCCTATCTCGCGGTCAACCAGCCTGGCGTGGTGCAGTTCAACAATGGCACGCCGTTCGGCATCATCGGGCAAGGGGCGGACCCAGACGTGGTGTTCACCATCACGCAGCCGGGCAACAGCAGCCAGGTCGCCAAGCTGCATGGCTTCGAATTCGCCGTCCAGCACAGCTTCTGGGATACCGGCATCGGCGCCATCCTGAATTACACCATCGTCAACAGCGACACGCAGTTCGACAACACCTTGCGTTATACCGCGACGCAATTTGCGGTGAACGGGGTGAGCGACAGTGCCAACGCCGTGCTGTATTACGACAAGAACGGCATCCAGGCCCGTGTTGCCTACAACTGGCGTGACGGTTTCCTGTCGGGCTATGGCTTCGATCCCTTTTATACGGACCCCTATGGGCAGGTCGATGTCAGCGCGAGCTGGGAGTTCAAAAATGGCCTGACCGTCTTTGTCGAAGGCATCAACGTCACCAAGGCCGACCGCCGCGGTCATATGCGCAACAACCAGACCGTGTCCTTTGCGGCGCCTGGTTATGCGAGGTACACGGGCGGCGTGCGTTACTCCTTCTGATCCATAAGGATCGACGGTCAGATCTGGCATGCAAGGAGCCGCGCTGCGTCATGCAGTGCGGCTCTTTTCCCGATTGCGATGAACAAATGTCCGCTATGGTGTTTGTGTGATGGAGAGTGCGGTTCAGCATATTGTGATCGTGGGCGGTGGCACGGCCGGCTGGCTTTGTGCTGCACTACTGGCGGCGAAGCATCCGCGCCTGTCGATCACGCTGGTCGAGGCGCCCGATATCCCGACCATCGGCGTCGGCGAGGGCACCTGGCCAACCATGCGCGAAACGCTGGCAGCAATCGGCATTCCCGAGTCCGAATTCCTGCGCGAATGCGATGCTTCATTCAAGCAAGGCTCGCGCTTTGACGGATGGGTCGATGGATCGCCGGGCGACAGTTATCTGCACCCCTTTACTGCGCCGCCGCCCGGTAACATGCGCGATTTGCTGGCCGCCTGGCAGGCCGGCAATCCGGCGGCGCCCTTTGCGGCCATGATGACCGCCCAGCATGCCGTTTGCGCGGGCGATCTGGCGCCGCGGCAGCGGCCCATGCCGGACTATGCCGGGGCGCTGAACTATGGCTATCATCTGGACGCGGGCAAATTCGCGGCCTTGCTGGCGCGCCATGCCATGGGTCGTCTCGGGGTGACCCGGATCGCGGCCGAAGTGACAGGCGTCGTCTCGGGCGAAAACGGTGATATAGCTGCCCTTGCGCTGCGGGACCGCCAGCCGCTGGCAGGGGACTTCTTCATCGATTGCTCGGGGCAGGCTGCCATTCTGATCGGCGGGCATTGCGGTTCGGAATGGATCGACCGATCGGATGTGTCGTTCAACGACCGGGCGCTGGCGGTGCAGGTGCCGGTTGCCGCCGACAGCCCGGTTGCCTCGCAGACTGTGGCGACGGCGCATGAGGCTGGATGGATCTGGGATATTGCGCTTCCGACACGCCGCGGCGTCGGCTGTGTCTATAGTTCGCGCTTCATGACCGATGATGCGGCGCAAATTGTGCTTGCCGACTATTTGGGCGCGCGGTTTCCACATGTCGACATTGCCCGGCTGGCCCCGCGAAAACTGTCGTTCCGCACCGGCCATCGGGCACGATTCTGGGACCGTAACTGCGTGGCAATCGGGCTGTCGGCAGGCTTTATCGAGCCGCTGGAGGCATCGGCCATCGTTCTGATCGAGCTGTCCCTAAAGGCGCTGGCCGAGAATTTCCCGGCGAGCCGTGAGACCATGAATATCCATGCAGCGCGCTTCAACACGTTGTTTCGCTATCGCTGGGACCGCATCGTCGATTTCCTCAAGCTCCACTATGTCCTGAGCCGTCGGGAGGGCCCTTACTGGCAGGCGCAGCGCGCGCCGGAAACCGTTCCTGACCGATTGGCGGAGCAGCTTGTGCTGTGGCGGGAGCAGCCGCCTTCGGCATGGGACTTTCCGCAACGGGACGAGATATTCTCGGCTGCCAGCCAGCAATATGTCCTTTACGGCATGGGCTTTGCGATGCCGCAGATGGCTGCGGCTCCGTCATCTGCCGACGTGATGCGGCTGGTCGAAGTGCGGGAGCGGGCGCGCGGGCTTACGGCCGCGCTGCCCGCCAATCGGACTTATTTCGCAGCCACAACGCAGCAAGCCGTGCCCAAAGCGGCGCCCATGGCGGCGGCGCTCGCGGCGGCGCTCGAGGCACAGGGAGATTCTGCCAGACCATGAGCAACCACCAAATTCTCAACAGCGCCGACCATGGCGCGCTAAGGGTTCATACCCAGGCCGGGGCTGATTTCGGCGACGCTGTCATGGCCTGCATGACTGTGCCTGACGAGTTTCGCCGCGTGCAGGGACATTTTCCGGTCGTGTTCCGCCGCGATGTCGAAAGCGGCGCGTTCTCGGCGCTGGCGCTGCTGGGTTTTGAAAACGGCGAAAATCTGTTCCTCGAAGGCGGACGCTGGGACGCGCGCTACCGCCCGCTGGCGTTGGCCATCCAGCCGTTCCTGATCGGCCGCCCGTCGGCGCAGACTGGCGAGGCGCAGGTGCATGTGGACATGGCGCATCCCCGTATCTCGGCCGATGGCGAGGGTGTTCGCGTGTTTGACGACGCTGGCCAGCCCAGCCCTTATCTCGAAGCCATTGCGCGAAGCCTTGGTGAACTGGATCATGGCCACAGGCAAAGCCCGGCGTTTTTTGCGGCGCTGGAACACCATGGCCTTCTGGAGCCCTTCACGCTGGATGTACCGCTGGACGACGGCTCGCGTCATTCGCTGGTCGGCTTCCACACGATCGACGAAGAGCGGCTTGCGGCGCTCAATGGCAAGGCGCTGGGTGCGTTGCACGAAGCGGGCCATCTGATGCCGATATTCATGGCCATGGCGTCGCTTTCACACCTGGGCGAACTGGTTGCCCGCAAGAATGCACGCGTGGCCGGTGGCTGAGGCGGACGCCTCGATCTTTGCCGCCATGCCGGCGGTGATCGAGCGCGAGGCGGGCTCGCCAGCCGCGCTCGATGCGCTGCTGCGCGGCGCGCGACAGCCGTTCGTGATCCGCGGGCTGGTCGCCGATTGGCCGCTGGTGCGGGCTGGGCTGCGCTCGGCCGGCGATGCCCGGGCCTATTTGCTCGCCCGTGCGCGAAACGTGCCATTTGCCGTATCGATCGGTGCGCCCGGCGAGGACGGCCGCATATTCTATGACGCGGCCATGGCGGTGAATTTTCGCATGGCGCGGGCACCGTTGGCCGACATCTTCGCCGACATGGCGGCCCATGAAGGCAAGGCTGATGCGCCGACCCTTTATTTGGCGTCGATCGACGTGCCGAGCCATTTCGACGGCGTGCAGGATGAAAATCCGCTCGATCTCGGCCCGCGCGAACCGCTGGTGAGCCTGTGGATCGGCACGCCGACCCGCATTGCCGCGCACAATGATTTTCCCGACAACCTGGCCTGTTGCGTCGCCGGTCGCCGCCGGTTCACCCTGTTTGCACCCGAGGCATTTCGCGGCCTTTACCTTGGGCCCATCGACAATACGCCGGCGGGCCGGGCGGTCAGCATGGTCGATTTTCACAGCCCCGATTTCGCGGCCCATCCAAGGTTTGCCGACGCTCTGGCACAGGCGCAGGTCGCCGAACTGGCGCCGGGCGATGCGCTGTTCATCCCGTCCATGTGGTGGCACCATGTCGAGGGGCTGGCGCCGTTCAACATCCTGCTCAATTATTGGTGGCGCGATACACCGCGCTTTCTCGGCCAGCCGCAGGACGCGCTCAACCACGCGATTCTTGCGATCCGTGACTTGCCGGACGCGGACAAGGTTATCTGGCGAGACATGTTCGAACATTATGTGTTCGCCAACCCGCCCGAGACGAAAGACCATATTCCCGCCGGCGCGCGCGGTGTGCTCGATCCGCTCACCCCCGACACGGCGGGGCGCCTGCGCGCCTATTTGCTGAGGACACTAAGCCGATGATGAACGAGTATAAAAAGCGCCGCATCGTGGTCGCCGGCGGCGGTACGGCCGGCTGGATGGCGGCGGCCGCGCTGGCGCGGACCATGGGCGATGCGATCGAACTGACACTGGTGGAATCCGATGCCATCGGCACGATCGGCGTGGGCGAAAGCACCATCCCGCCGCTGGTGAACTACAACCGCCTGCTCGGGATCGGTGAGGCCGAATTCATGAAGGCGACACAAGCCACTTTCAAGCTGGGCATCGAATTTGAAAACTGGAAGGCCCAGGGCGAAAAATACTTCCATTCCTTTGGCTTGACCGGGCTTGATCATTGGTCGGCAGGATTTCAGCATTTCTGGATGCACGGGCAAGCCAAGGGGCATGGCGCCAGTTTCGATGATTATTGTCTCGAGTTGAAGGCCGCTTATGCGAGCCGGTTCTCGCACCTTCCGGACAACCGGATGAATTATGCCTATCAGCTTGATTCCACGCTTTACGCGGCGTTTCTTCGCAAGCTGGCCGAGGCCGATGGCGCACAGCGGATCGAAGGCAAGATCGCCTCGGTGCAGCTGGACGGCGCCAATGGCCATATCAGCGCCTTGGTGCTGGAATCCGGGCAGCGCATCGAGGGCGACCTGTTCATCGATTGCACCGGGTTTCGCGCGCTGCTGATCGAGGGCGCGCTGCATGTCGGCTATGACGACTGGACGCATTACCTGCCGTGCGACGCCGCCATTGCGGTGCAGACCGCGACCGTGCGCCCGCCGATCCCCTATACGCGAGCCATTGCCCATGACGCGGGCTGGCAATGGCGGATTCCGCTACAGCACAGGCAGGGTAACGGCATTGTCTATTGCAGCCGTTACCTGGACCGCGACGCGGCGCTGGACCGATTGTTCTCGACCATCGAGGGCCAGCGGATGACCGAGCCGAATTTCATCCGTTTCACCACCGGCGCCCGGCGCAAGCAATGGCACCGCAACTGCATTGCCGTGGGCCTTTCGGGCGGCTTCATGGAGCCGCTGGAATCCACCAGCATCCACCTGATTCAGCGGGCCATCCTGCGGTTGATCCGCATGATGCCGATGGGCGAGATCAGCGAACGCGATGTCGCCGAATTCAACGACCAACAGATGACCGACATGTTGCAGGTGCGCGATTTCCTGATCCTGCACTACAAGGCCACCGAACGCAGCGACAGCCCGTTCTGGCGGCAATGCGCCGGCATGGAGATACCCGACAGCCTGCAACAGAAGATCGCGCTGTTCCGTGAAACCGGGCGGGTTTTCCGCAAGAATGACGAATTGTTTGCCGAAAACAGCTGGGTGCAGGTGATGATGGGCCAGGGCATCATCCCCCGGGCCTATCATCCGGTTGCCACCAAGCTGTCGGACCAGGAGCTTGACCAGCTGCTTGCCGGCCTGCGTGACAATGTTGCCAGGACCGTGGCCAGCCTGCCCGAGCACCACGCCTATGTCGCCCGCTATTGCGGCGCGCAACAAGCGTCTGCGGCATGATTTCGGCGGCCGCATGACCCCGGTTCGTGCCTTGGCGTCTTGCGTGCTGCTGGTGCTGGCCGCGCCGTGGCCGGCGCTTGCAGATGACTGGCGGCTGGTGTGGGCCGACGAATTCGACAAGCCGGCGATCCAGTCGGCAAACTGGCGTCTAGCGGAGGATTGCTGGGGCGGCGGCAACAACGAGCGCCAATGCTACACCGCGAGCCGGCGCAACGCAGCGATCGTCGATGGCAAGCTGGTCATCACGGCGCTGCGCCAGCGTGCGACCGGGCCGGCACTGCCCATTGCATTGCGCCCGCTGGCGGGCAATCCAGCCGCCGAAGTCACGCGCGAATTCACCTCGGCGCGGCTGAGCACCAAGGGCAAGGCGGCGTGGCGGTTCGGCAGAATCGAAGTGCGGGCGCGCCTGCCGCAGGGGCAGGGGACATGGCCCGCGCTCTGGATGCTGCCCGAGGACGACAGCCATGGCCCATGGGCGGCATCGGGCGAGATCGACATATTGGAGGCCGTCAACCTTGGCGTGCCCTGTGCGGCCTGTCCGGGTGGCCGCGAGAATACCATATTGGGCACATTGCATTTTGGTGCAAAATGGCCCGGCAATGCGCAAAAGGGCAGCGAAGTGCCGGCGCCCGAAGTGCTCGATGGCTTCCACACCTTTGCCATCGAATGGCAAGCCGACCGTATCACCTGGCAGATGGATGGCCGGACCTATGCCGAGCGCCAGGCGAGCGAATGGTGGTCGTCCGGATCAAAGGCGCCGGGCGCGCCGTTCGACCGGCCGTTTCACCTGATCCTCAACCTCGCGATTGGCGGCGGCCTGCCCGAGAAACGCGGGCTTGGCGGCGTGGTAACGGAAGGTTTCCCGAAACGCCTTGAAATCGATTGGGTTCGCGTCTGGCAAAAAGACGCCAAGCCGGCTAACCCGCTGCCGGGGCCATCGGCGTCATCCGGCGAGGGGGGCAATTAGCATATGGCGAGACGCCGTCAGGCTGTCACGATCAGGCACGTTGCGGCCGATGCGGACGTGTCCCTGCAGACGGTCAGCCGCGTCATCAACAACGAGCCTTATGTGCGCCCGGAAATGAAGCTGCGCGTCCAGGCATCGATCGACAGGCTGGGATATGTGCCTTCGATTGCCGCGCAGCGGATGAGCGGATCGCGGTCATACCTGATCCTTGCCATCAACGACCGCGAACGCACCATCGCGGACTGGCGGGCGCGGCAGGGCACTGACTGGGTCGATCAGATGCTGCTTGGCGGCATGCTGATGTGTGCCGAGCATGGCTATCGCATGATATTCGAACTGGTGGACACGCACAGCGACCATGTAGAACGTGAATTGCTGGGCGCGATCGCCGCGTTGCAGCCCGATGGAATCATCCTGACGCCGCCGCATTCAGACAACCAGCAGATCGTCGCATTCCTTGCCGAACAAGGCATTCCGTTCGTGCGGATCGGCTCGCATGAAAACGGGGCCGGGATACCATTGTCGATGGACGACGAAGGTTCGGCGCGAACCGCGACGCGTTATCTGATCGCGCGCGGACACGCGCGGGTCGGCTTTATCGCAGGTTCGCCGGAGTATAATCTGAGCGGGTGGCGCATCGATGGCTGGAAGGCGGCCATGGCCGAAGCCGGGCTGCCGACGGACAATCTGCTGGAGCAGGGCGACTTCAGCTATGCGGCCGGCGAGCGCGCGGCGCGGCTGCTGCTGCGGCACGCAAACCGGCCGACGGCGATCATTGCCAGCAACGACCAGATGGCGCTTGCCACACTCGAGGTTGCGCGCGCGCTGGGCCTTGATGTGCCCGGTGACCTGTCGGTCATCAGTTTCGACAACACGCCGCTGGTCCATTTCACCCAGCCGCCGCTCACGGCCATCGACCAGCCGATTGCCGCCACCGCTTCAAAGGCCGTCGAACTCATCATCGCGGCCTGCAAGGGCGAAGATCGGCCGGTGACGTTGACCATGATATCGGCTGATCTGGTCGAACGGGGGTCTGTTGCCGTTTGCGCCGAACCTGTGGATGGCTGATTTCGCGCCGCAGGCACGACAGTCGCAGCGGTTCCTGCTGTTGTATGCGCTGGCCTGGGCCGGCAGCGCTATCGCGTATGTGCCGTTCCTGACCATCCTGTTGCCGGTTCGGGTGTCGAACCTGGCGGGCCAGGGGGCCGATGTGTCCTGGCTTGCCTATATCGCTTTTGCAGGCGCCATCGCCGCCAGCGTCGGCAACATCGGTTTTGGTTACCTGAGCGATATCACAGGCAACCGGCGCGGCTGGGCCTGGGCCGGTTTGCTGCTGTCGTCGGTCCTGCTGGTCGCCACCGGCGCGGCCACCGGGCTTGGCAGCCTGATCGTGCTTGTGGTGTGCTGGCAGCTTTCGCTCAACATGATGCTGGCGCCGCTTGCGGCATGGGCGGGCGACACCGTGCCGGACGCGCAAAAGGGACTGTTGGGCGGGCTGCTGGCGTTCGCGCCGGGACTGGGCGCCCTGTCGGGGGCGGCCGTGACCATGAACGGCCTGGCGTCGGCCGATACGCGCCTTTGGCTTGTCGCGCTGATGGTCATCGCCTGCGTGGTGCCGCTACTGGTGGCGGGTGCGCCGCTGCCGGTGATGGAGGCGGTTGGCGCGGTTGCAAAACCGGACGCACAGGCTGCGAAGCCGCAGGCACAGGCTGCGAAGCCGCAGGGCCGCGACGGCGTCGTTTTGCGCATGTGGCTGGCGCGGCTGGCCGTCCAGATTGCCGAGGCGGCGTTGTTTGCCTATCTGTTTTTCTGGTTTCGCGCGATCGACCCGGCGGTCAGTGACAACCTCACGGCGCGCGTCTTCAGTGTCGTGCTCGTGCTGTCCGCGCCCGCCGCGCTGCTTGCCGGCCGCTGGGCCGACACGCGCAACCGGCCGCTCGTGCCGCTTGTGGCCTGCGCTGCCATCTCTGCGGCCGGGCTGGTCGGCATGTCCCTGTCGCGAACCTTGCCCGCCGCCACGATTGCCTATGCGTTGTTCGGATTGGCAACTTCGGTCTTCCTGGCGTTGCACTCCACCCAGACCTTGCGGGTCCTGCCGCGTTCGGACCGGCGCGGCAGGGATCTTGGCGTGTTCAACCTCACCAACACCGTGCCATCGCTGATCATGCCGTGGTTCACGCTCGCGCTGGTCCCGTATTTCGGCTTTTCGGGGCTGTTCCTGCTTTTTGCAGCGCTTGCGGTCGTTGCCGCCGTGCTGTTGGCGCCATTCGCCCGCCAGACCTGACTGCCGCCCTTGATTTTGTCGCCAACGCGTGCGATTGCCTTATGATAACGTTCACATACAAAAGCGGGGGCTTGCATTGAGTTTGGGACGCACGCTCCTTTCGGCATCCTGCCTGGTATCTGCCTGTGCGGCGCTGCCGCTGGCTAGCGGCCATGCCGCCGAGGTGCCGGCAATTCGCGTGCCGGCCGGCGCGCAGGCGCACCCCGCAATGTGGCCCGCCGCGCGCAGCCCCGGGGCCATAACCGACAAACGCACCGAGGCCATGATCAGCGCAATCCTTGCGCGCATGACCACCGAGCAAAAGGTCGGGCAGATGATCCAGGCCGACATCAGTGCGGTCGCGCCGTCGGACCTCGCGCGCTATCCGCTAGGCTCGATCCTGGCTGGCGGCAATTCCGGGCCCTATGGCGACGAGCGTGCCGACGCT
>NZ_JANPCD010000192.1:0-2142 GCF_031430775.1 Sandarakinorhabdus sp.
CACGGCATCGTCAGCAACACCATGGATGATGCGGCGCTCGGCAAGTTCAGTCTGTCGAATCGTGCGGCGGTCGAGGACCGGCGCTGGTGGGACGGCGCCGAGCCGATCTGGGTCACCGCGCAAAAGGCCGGGATTTCGGCCGCCACCATGTTCTGGCCAGGCTCCGAAGCGGCGGTGCGCGGTGTCCGGCCTGCCCACTGGCTGGCGTTTGATGGCAAGATGCCCGAGCCGGCACGGGTGGATCGCCTGCTGGCTTGGCTGGACGAAACGCCGCGCCCCGGACTTGGCACGCTGTATTTCGACAGCGTCGATCATGACGGGCATGAATTCGGCCCCGATGCGCCGCAGACCAATGCAGCGATTGCCGCTGTCGATGTCCAGGTCGGCAGGCTGGTTACCGGGCTCGAAGCGCGCGGCATTGCTGCCAATATCGTGCTGGTCGCCGATCATGGCATGGCCCCGGTGTCCACTGACCGCCAGATCATGCTCGACGATTTGCTGCCAGCCACCAGCTATCGCCTCGTCACCGGCGGCGCGGTTGCCGGGATCATGTCCAATCCGGGGCAGGCGGCAGGCGTCGCCCCAGCCCTGCTGCGCCGCCATGCGCACATGCAATGCTGGCGCAAATCCGCCATACCGCGCCGCCTGCATTATGGCCGGCACCCGCGCGTGCCCGATCTCGTCTGTGTCGCCGCGCCCGGCTGGATGATCTGGGCGCGGGCGCCTAAACTGGCCGAGGGCGCCCGCGCCATGGCTTTGGGCGGCATGCACGGCTATGACCCCGCTGCGCCCGACATGGCAGCGTCGTTTGTTGCTGCCGGTCCAGCATTTCGTGCCGGCAAGGTGCTGGCGCCGTTCGACAATGTCGATGTTCACCCGCTGCTGCTGCATCTTCTCGGTCTGCCGCCCATGCAAACCGATGGCCGGCTCCGACCGTTGCGACCCGGCCTGCGTCACCGCTGAGCCTCGACCTGGCATTGCCGCAATGCGGCAAACCCGCTACCGCCCGCCATCGTTTATATGGGTGCGTGATGAACAGCGAATTGCAGCTTTGGGTGCGCGACGTCGAGGTGCCGGTGCTGACCGGCATCTATTCCGAGGAAACCGGCCAGACGCAGCCGCTGCGCATTTCGGTCTGGGCCGATATTGCCGCCGAGCCGCTGTTTACCGCTGACACACCGCTGAATGCCTCGCGCAACTATCTCGATATCAAGGCCGCCATCACCGCCGTGTCCACCGATGGCGTGCATTACATGCTGGTCGAATCGGTGGCCGACACCATCATTAACCGCCTGCTGGCGCTCGAAAGCCGTTTCACCCGCGTCAGGGTCGAAGTGCTGAAAATGGCGATCTGCGAAGCCGGCGAAGGCATCGGCATCACGCTGACGCGTAGTCGTGGAACACAGGGCCGTGACAAAGATGACCGGGGCTGACATGGCGGCGCCCGGCGCCCAGCCTGTCGCGCTCATCACCGCGGGTGGCCGGCGCATCGGTGCCCATATCGCCGCCCGGCTGGCCGACGGCGGCTACGCGCTCGCCCTTCACGGTCGCACCGAGGCGCCTCTGGATCCGATGCTGGCCGAAACGATCGCTCGCACCGGCGTGCCCATGCGCCAGTTTGCCGCCGACCTGTCCGATCCGTCGCAGGTTGATGCGCTGTGGGATTCGGTCTGCAACTGGGCTGGACAGCCGCCGACGCTGCTCGTCAACAATGCCGCGCTATTCACGGAAGACACTGCCGAAACCGCAACCGCCGAATCGATTCGTCTGCATCACGCGATCAATTGCGCCGCACCGGTGCAACTGACCCGCAATCTTTGGCGCGATACGCCCGAATCGGCGAGGGCCTGCGCGATTCTGCTGCTCGATCAGCGAATCGCGCAGCCCAACGGCGACCAATTCTCCTATTCGCTGTCCAAACTCGCGCTGGCTGGCGCCATGAAGCTGTTGTCCCGCGCCCTGGCCCCCCGCGTGCGCGTCAACGCCGTCGCCCCCGGCCTGACCTTGCCGACGGCCGATTACACGGCCAGCCTGGTCATCTGTTCGGCCGTGTAATCGGCCGTCGGCAAGGTCAGGCCGGGGGCGACGGCGTTGACGCGCACGCGGGGGGCCAGGGCGCGGGACAACAGCTTCATGGCGCCA
>NZ_JANPCD010000193.1:0-6484 GCF_031430775.1 Sandarakinorhabdus sp.
CCTTGAGGCGGAAATCTGCCGACAGATCGATGATCAACGGCCCGCTGATGCCCGACAGCAGCGCCGCCGACTCCTCATCCGGCAAGCAGCCGAACACCACATCAATGGCCGAATAATCAATATCTTCGGCGCGCACCAGCCGGGGCAGGGCCGGGTACATCGCCATGTGCGGCCAGATATCCGCCATTGTCTGCCCAGCCTTGGCATTGGCCGAAAGCGCCGCGATTTCCACACCGGGATGCCACAGCGCCAGCCGCACCAGGTCCGCCCCGGTATAACCCGAGGCACCAAGGATCGCGATGCGAAGCGGCTGCGTCATGGGTGCCGCCTATGCCCCCAAAAGCCGCGCCGCCAGCGGCGCATGATAGGTCAGCACGCCGGCACAGCCCGCCCGCCGGAAGGCCATCAGCGCCTCCAGCACGCCCCGGTCACGGTCCAGAACGCCGGCGGCAATCGCGGCTTCCAGCATCGCGTATTCGCCGCTGACCTGATAGGCAAAGATCGGCACGTCGAAGCGGTCCCGCAGCGACCGGATGATGTCCAGATACGGCATCCCCGGCTTCACCATCACCGAATCCGCGCCCTCGGCAATGTCCATCGCCACTTCGCGCAGCGCCTCGCGGGCATTGGCCGGGTCCATCTGATAGGTTTTCTTGTCACCCTTGAGCACGCCGCCGCTGCCCACCGCATCGCGGTAGGGGCCGTAGAACGCGGAGGCATATTTGGCCGAATACGCCATGATCTGGGTGTTCACGAACCCATCGGCCTCAAGCCCGGCGCGGATGGCGGCAATGCGGCCGTCCATCATGTCGGACGGCGCAATGATATCGCAGCCGGCGCGGGCCTGGTTCAACGACTGGCCGACCAGCATGTCCACCGTCGCATCGTTCAAAATCTCGCCGCTGTCCGACAACAGCCCGTCATGACCATGGCTGGTGTACAGATCGAGCGCCACATCCGTCAGCACACCCATGTCCGGCGCCGCATCCTTGATGGCGCGGATGGCGCGGCAGATCAGATTGTCGGGGTTCAGCGCTTCCTTGGCGTCCTCGGTGCGGCGGTCGGCGCTGGTGTGCGGGAACAGCGCGATGGCCGGAATGCCCAGGCTCCGGGCGTCCTTGGCGGCCTTGGCCAGCCGGTCCACCGACAGGCGCGATACGCCCGGCATGGTGCCGACCGGCGTTTCGACATCATGGCCCTCGGTGGGGAACAGCGGCCAGATCAGGTTGGACGGGCTGAGGCTGGTTTCACGGTGAAGGTCGCGGCTCCACGCGGTCATGCGGGTGCGGCGCAGGCGGGCGGCGGGAAAGGTTTCGGTCATGACGCAGAGTTAGCGCGCCGAGCAGGCGCCGTCACGCCCTCAATGCCGAATGTCAGTGTATCGGCCTTCCGCCCAATGTCTCCGACAGCTTTGCTGCAATTCGGATGCGCGTTTCCCGCGCCAACGCCTTGCGGTCGGCAAAATGGGCCGGATCGATGGCACCGAGGAAATGCACCCGCGCTTCCCAGGTGCCGGGGCGCGCCAGCAAGCGCCAGGCGTTGGCGGCGCCGGTTTCCATGCCCACCCAGGCCAAATTGCGTCCGGCGTCGTCAGGGTCGATTACCACGGGTTGAATGACCGCCTGCGGCTGGGGCGGCTGGATGGCCGCGCCGGGCGGCACTGGCGCGGATTGCGTCGCCGGCTTCGGGGCAATCAGCATGGCGAACAGCGGCGCCTTGAACGGCAGCAGGCGGCGACCATCGCCGCAACCGCCTTCGGGGAACAGCGCGAGGCGCTCGCCAGCGGCAAATTGGCTTCGCATCGCCGCGATCTGCTTCGTCACCCCCATCCGGTCGCTGCGGTCGATGAATATCGTGTCGTTCAGCCGGCACAGAAAATTCAGCCCCGGCCAGATGGCGATACCGTCCTGCGCCACGAATGCGGTGCCGGTTTGGCCGCCCAGGATCAGCGCATCTGTCCAGCTGAGGTGATTGGCGATGAAGAACACGTCGCGTGCTACCGGCGTGCCGATGCTGCGGACCCGGATGCCGCAAGCCCGCGCCGCCCATGCCAGAAAGCGCCGCGCCCAGGGCGATTGCCTTCCCGCAGCACGAAAACCCATGTGCAAGGGCACGCACAGCGCCGCGATACCGGCCAGCCAGATGCCCCGCCCCACCACACGCAGCCCGCCGGCCGGATCGCGCACCACGGCATGCACAAATGCGGCCACCGCAGCGCTCGCGCCGGGCACTGGCGGTGCCACGAAACCGCCACTGTCGGGCAGCGGCGGTGGCCAATCGGCGGCAGTATCGGTTTGGGCGTGCATGTCCATTTGTGCTCTTCTTGCCCCAACCCCCGACTTCCCGCTACTGGCAGACATGCCAACTGTCCTCGTCCTTGATTCCGGCATCGGCGGCCTGTCCGTGCTTGACGACATGCTGGCACTGATACCCGGCCTTGCCGTCACCTATGTCGCGGACAATGCCGGCTTTCCTTACGGCACCAAAACCGAGATGGAGGTCGCGACCCGCGTCTGCGCCCTGCTGGGGCGGCTTTCCGAACGGCTGCGGCCCGACCTGATCGTCATCGCCTGCAACACCGCGTCCACCATCGCGCTTGGCCATGCCCGCGCCGTGCTCGATGTCGGTATTGTCGGCACGGTCCCGGCCATCAAGCCTGCGGCGGAACGATCGCGCAGCCGTGTTATCGGCGTGCTCGGCACGCAGGCGACCGTCCGCCAACCCTATGTCGACCGGCTTTCGGCGGAATTCGCCGCTGACTGCACCGTGCTGCGCCATGGCTCGTCGCGGCTGGTCGAACTGGCCGAGGCGCATCTGCGCGGCGAGCCCGTCAGCGCCGCCGATGTCGCGCCCGAACTGGCCGGGCTGCTGGACCAGCCCGGCGGCGATGCGATGGATACCGTTGTGCTGGCCTGCACGCATTTCCCGCTGTTGCTGGACCAGCTTGTCGCCGCCAGCCCGCGGCGATTGGCGTTTGTCGATGGCGGCGCTGGCATCGCAAGGCGCGTCCGGCACCTGCTGGGGCCGTGCGATGGTGCGGCTCTGCCCGGCACGGCGCTGTTCACCCGCGCATCTGCGCAGGTTGACGCGCTGGCCCCGGCACTCCAACGCTATGGCCTGACGACAATCGCAATCGTGTGAGGGGCCGCGTCCGTGCCGATGAATGACGACGAATTGATGGCCCGCATGAACAAGTTCGTGCCGCCCACTGCCCGCCTGCTCGGCCAGGAAATCCTCGAAGTCGACAGTGCCGCTGGCCGGGTCAAGATGCGGTTCCAGCCCGGCCCCGAATGCCGCAACCCGATGGGCAATGTGCAAGGCGGCATCGTGGTGGCCATGCTGGACGACGCCGCCGCCTTTGCCGCCATCGTCAAGTCCGGCAAGCGCATCGGCATTCCGACCATCGAGCTGAAAACCAGCTTTTTCGCTCCCGCCCGGTCCGGTGTGCCCTTGTACGCCGAAGGACGCTGTATCAAGCTCGGCAAGCGCATCGCCTTCATGGAGGCGGACCTGTTCGATGAAGCCGGCACGCTGCTGGCGCGTTTGACAACATCGGCGGTGCCCGTCGATCTCGAGGATCGCGGCAACCTGGAGGAACGCAAATGACGGACGAATTGCTGCCCGAGCTTCTCGTCGAACACCGGGGTCACAGCCTGTGGCTGACCCTCAATCGCCCGCAGGCGCTCAATGCGCTCAACCGCCCGATGGCGCTGGCCGTGCACCGGGCTCTGTTCCAGTTCGGGACGGACCCGGACATCAGCCGCATCGTCATCGAGGGCGCCGGGACGCGCGCCTTTTGCGCCGGCGGTGATGTGGCGTTGCTGGGCCGCCAAGGCCGGCAGGACCGGGCGCTCTGGGAAGGCTTTTTCCACGACGAATACCGCATGAACCAGGCGATTGCCCGGGCGCCGTTGCCCTGGGTGGCGCTGATCGACGGCATCACCATGGGCGGCGGCGTCGGCCTGTCCATCCATGGCCCGTTCCGCATCGCTACCGAAAATACCATGTTCGCCATGCCTGAAACGGGCATCGGGCTTATTCCCGATGTCGGCGGCACCCATGCGCTGGCGCGGCTGCCGGGGCAGATCGGCACCTGGCTGGCGTTGACCGGGGCGCGGTTGAAGGCCGCCGACTGCCGCTATGCCGGCATCGCCACCCATTATGTGCCATCGGCGCATCTGCCGACCCTGTGTGACCTGCTGGCGACCAGCCATGAGGATGTCGGCGCCATATTGGCCAGTTTCGATGAAGATGCCGGCGAGGCACCGATGGCGGCTTATCGCGATGCCATCGACTTTCACTTCGGCCATGACCGGGTGGAAGATATCGTCGCCAGCCTGGAATCAGGCGACGACTGGGCGCGCGAACAGGCCGCCATCATTGCCCGCATGTCACCGACCAGCCTCAAGCTGACCCTTGCCGGCCTGCGCGCCAATGCCGCCGCCAGTATCGAGGACGCGCTGATACTCGAATACCGCATGGTCTGCGAAATCCGTCATGGCCATGATTTCTTCGAAGGCACCCGCGCGCAATTGATCGACAAGGACCGCAACCCGAAATGGTCGCCGGCCCGGCTGGAGGACGTGATTGACGACGATGTGGCGCGGCATCTGGAAGTGCCGGAAACGGGCGATTTGACGTTCGGGTGAAACGTCCCGGCAGGAAACAGCCAGCGCGGCCATTGAACGCGGCCGTTTTCGTTGCGGGCGGGCGCCACTGCCGCTAGAGCACAGCCCAGCTTCCAGTTGGGATTCGCCGCCCTTGACGACCATTGCCCTTGCCTCCGACCACGCTGGCTATGCCCTCAAGGTGATGCTGGCCGGCGAACTGCGCGATTCCGGTCATGAGGTGCTGGACCTTGGCCCGGACAGTGAAGCCAGTGTCGACTACCCGGATTTCGGCCGTGCGCTTGGTGAAGCCATCGCCGCTGGCCGGGCGGGCAGGGGCATTGCCATCTGCGGATCGGGCATCGGCATTTCCATCGCCGTCAACCGTATTGCCGGTGTGCGCTGCGCGCTTGTGACATCTGGCCTGATGGCGCGGCTGGCGCGCCAGCATAATGATGCCAATGCCATTGCACTGGGCAGCCGCATCATCGGCATCGAAGTGGCGCGCGACTGTGTGCACGAATTTCTGAACACCCCGTTTGCCGGCGGCCGCCATGCCGACCGCACCCGAAAACTCGGCTGAGGAGACTATCCATGAGCAGCAAGCCCGCCGTAACCGATACCCTGCCCACCGGCTTTTTCGACACGCCGCTCGCCGCCGCCGATCCGGCGATTGCCGCTGCGGTCGCGGCCGAGCTTGACCGGCAGCAGAACCAGATCGAATTGATCGCGTCGGAAAACATCGTGTCGCGCGCCGTCCTTGAGGCACAGGGTTCAGTGTTCACCAACAAATACGCCGAAGGCTATCCGGGCAAGCGCTATTATCAGGGCTGCGCGCCGTCCGATGTCGTCGAACAACTGGCCATCGACCGTGCCAAGGCACTGTTCGGCTGCACCTATGCCAACGTCCAGCCGCATTCCGGCGCGCAGGCCAATGCCGCTGTCATGCTGGCGCTGGTCAAGCCCGGCGAAACCATCCTGGGCATGAGCCTGGATGCCGGCGGCCACCTGACGCACGGCGCGGCACCGGCCATGAGCGGAAAATGGTTCAACGCCGTGCAATATGGCGTGCGCCGCGAGGACCATCTCATCGACTATGACGAGGTCGAGCGGCTGGCGGTCGAGCACAAGCCGGTGCTGATCTTTGCTGGCGGCTCAGCCTATCCGCGCATCATCGATTTTGCCCGTTTTCGCACGATTGCCGACAAGGTCGGCGCCAAGCTGCAGGTCGACATGGCGCATTTTGCCGGGTTGGTCGCTGCCGGCATTCATCCATCGCCGTTGCCGCACGCCCATGTCGTGACCACGACGACTCACAAGACCCTGCGCGGTCCGCGCGGCGGCATGATTTTGTCGAACGACGAGGCGCTGGGCAAGAAGTTCAATTCGGCCGTGTTCCCCGGCATGCAGGGCGGCCCCCTGATGCATGTCATCGCGGCCAAGGCGGTGGCGTTCGGCGAGGCATTGCAGCCGGAATTCAAGGATTATTGCGTCCGCATCGTCGCCAATGCCCAGACGCTGGCAGCCCGGCTGAAGGACCGCGGCTGCGCCGTGGTGGCCGGCGGCACCGACACCCATCTGGCGCTGATCGACCTGACGCCCAAGGGCCTCACAGGCCGCGATGCCGATGAAGCATTGGAGCGGGCGGGCATCACCTGCAACAAGAACGGCGTGCCGTTTGATCCGTTGCCGCCGACCAAGACCAGCGGCATCCGCGTCGGCAGCCCGGCCGGCACGACGCGCGGTTTCGGCCAGGCCGAATTCGCTGCCATCGGCGACATGATTGCCGATGTCCTTGACGGGCTGGCGGCGAACGGCGAACATGGCAATGCCGATGTGGAAAAGGCCGTGAATGTCCGTGTCCGCGCCTTGTGTGC
>NZ_JANPCD010000194.1:0-3432 GCF_031430775.1 Sandarakinorhabdus sp.
CAGCCGCGTGCTGGCCGGCCCGTGGAGCACGCAGATCCTCGCTGATCTGGGCGCGGATGTCGTCAAGGTCGAGGTGCCGGGCAGGGGTGACGACACCCGCGCCTGGGGGCCGCCTTATCTGCGCACACCCGACGGCGCCGAGGAAATCGGTACGTCGGCCTATTATCTCGCCGCCAACCGCAACAAGCGTTCCATTGCCGTCGATATGACCACGCCCGAGGGCGCGGCGCTGCTGCGCGACCTGGCCTGCCAGGCCGATATCGTGGTGGAAAACTTCAAGGTCGGCGGCCTTGCAAAATATGGCCTGGACTATGCCAGCCTGTCGGCGCTGAAACCCGGCCTTGTCTATTGTTCCATCACCGGCTTTGGCCAGACCGGGCCATATGCGGCGCGCGGCGGTTATGATTTCGTGGCGCAGGGCATGGGCGGCTTCATGTCCATCACCGGCGAGGAGGGCGGCCAGCCGCTGCGGGCCGGCGTCGCCATGGCCGATGTTTCGACCGGCATGTATGCGACAGTCTCCATTCTTGCCGCGCTGCGCCATTCCGAGCGAACCGGGCAGGGGCAGTGGATCGATGTGTCCTTGCTCGACACCCAGATTGCCTGCCTTGCCAACCAAGCGATGAACTGGCTGGTCGGCGGCATCGACCCCGGCCGGCTCGGCAACCGCCATCCGACCGTGGTGCCCTACAAGACGTTCGACGTCGCCGACGGCACGATCATCATCGCCATCGGCAATGATGGGCAATTCCGGCATTTCTGCCGCGAAATGGGCGTTGCCGCGCTGGCGGATGATCCGCGCTTCGCCACCGCCCGCGCCCGGCTCATCAACCGCGATGCCATCGAGGCGATGGTGCAGGAATTGGTGCGCGGTCTGCCTGGCCTGTCGCTGATCGACCGGCTGGTCGCTGCCGGCGTACCATGTGGCCCGGTCAACACGATCTCGCAGGTGTTCGCCGACCCGTTCGTCATCGCGCGTGATACCGTCCACCAGTTCCGCCGCGAAGACGGCGCCACGATCCCCAGCGTCGCCTTTCCGGCAAAACTGTCAGTGACGCCGGCCACCATGCGTTCCCCGCCGCCGCGCAATGGCGAGCATGCCGGCGAAGTCCTCGCCGACTGGCTGGGCGCGGGTGACGACCGTCTCGCTGCTCTTCGGGCCGCCGGCGCGCTGCCCGAATGACGTTGAGCGATCTGCCGGGCCTGATGGCGCAGGCCAACGCCGATATTGCGGTCTTCCTGGCGGCTGCCACTGCCAATGTCCGTGCACAGGTGGCTGGCCCCGATGGCCGCATCGACCGCGCCCGCATCCAGTCAGATCAGCATCTTGTCCATGGCCTCGCCTGGGCCGGCGCGCTGGCGCAAACGCTGGTGCAGGTCGAAAGTTGGGCCATGCGGCTGATGGCGCAAGGGCGCTTTGGCAGCATCGAGGCATTGCTTGCGCAAGGCGCGTTCGCGTCCTTTGGCGGTGAGCTGCAATCCGGCATCCAGATGGCGCAGGGCGAGACAGTACGGCCCGGCCTGCTGGCGCAGCCGGACCTGTCGGGCTGCGCGGCGCTGTCCCGGTTGGTCGCTGCCCATGACGCGGCGGCGCGGGCCGCCATCACGGCGCATCTTCTGGCGGCACAGGGTGAGGCTGTGTTTGGCGACGACGGCCTTGACGGCGATCTCGCCGCCATCCGCGACCAGTTCCACGCCTTTGCGCAGCGCGAGGTCGCGCCCCATGCCCATGGCTGGCATCTGGCAGACGCGCTCATTCCGATGCCGCTGGTCGATCAACTGGGCGCGCTTGGCGTCTTTGGCCTGACCATTCCGGAACGCTTCGGCGGCGCCGGGCTGGGCAAGGCGGCGATGTGCGTCGTGTCCGAACAGCTTTCGCGGGGCTGGATCGGTGTCGGCAGCCTTGCCACCCGCGCCGAAATCGCTGCGGAACTGATCCTGTCCGCCGGCACGCCCGCACAACAGACGCGCTGGTTGCCCGGCATCGCCAGCGGCGCGGTGCTGCCCACGGCGGTGTTCACCGAACCCGGCACCGGGTCCGATCTTGGCGCGCTCACCACCCGCGCCGTGGCAACTGACGGCGGCTGGCAGGTCCATGGCGCCAAGACCTGGATCACCCACGGCGCCCGCGCCGACCTGATGACCTTGCTGGTGCGAACCGAGGCCGGCAGTTCCGGCCAGACTGGCGATCATCGCGGCCTGTCGATGCTGTTGGCGCCCAAGCCGCGCGGCACGGATGCGGACCCGTTTCCCGCTGCCGGCATGTCGGGCAGCGAAATCGGCGTTATCGGATACCGGGGCATGAAGGAATATGAGATCGCGTTCGATGGCTTTGCCGTGCCGGCTGACGCGCTGCTGGGTGGGGTGCGCGGGCGCGGATTCGTGCAGTTGATGGCGACCTTCGAAAGCGCGCGGATACAGACGGCGGCGCGCGCCATTGGCGTGGCACAGGGCGCGCTCGATGCCGCGCTGGACTATGCGGCGGCGCGCCGGCAGTTCGGCCAGCCGCTTGTTGCCCTTCCGCGCGTGTCGGACAAGCTGGCGCGCATGGCGGTGGAGATCATGGCCGTGCGGCAACTGACCCTGGCGGCGGCCGCAGCCAAGGACAGCGGCCAGCGCTGCGACCGCGAGGCCGGCATGGCCAAGCTGCTGGCGGCCCGCACCGCCTGGATGTGCGCCGACAACGGCGTGCAGATCCACGGCGGCAACGGCTTTGCCCTGGAATACCCCGCCAGCCGCCTGCTGGCGGACGCGCGCATATTGTCGATCTTCGAGGGCAGTGCGGAAATTCAGGCGGATGTGATTGCGCGTAGGATGCTGGAGACGGGGTGAGGGTGAGCGAACAGGCTTTGATGCTTGCCTTGCCAAGAAGCGCCAAGCCGAATGTCTGCTTGCGTCAGGGGCCGACGATCACCCCCCGCGGTGCCTCCCGCCGCCCTTCGGTCGCTCCGCCGCCCTCGCCGTCTGGACCTCGCGCGGGCTTTTCCCGGTCCAGCGTTTGAAAGCACGGGAGAAGGCGGCGGGTTCGGAGAAGCCGACAAGATAGGCGGCTTCGTTGACCGAGACCCTGGCGCCGGTGAGGTAGCGTAGCGCCATGCGGAGGCGCAGGGCGTCGAGCAGCTGTTCATAGCTGGCATCCTCGGACTTCAGCTTGCGAAACAGGGTCTGGCGGCTGAAGCCTAGCGTGCGGGCAACGATGTCCGCGCTTACATCGCCCGTGTGCAGAAGCGGCAGCAGCACGGCCTCGACTCGGCCGCGAACGGTCTTCTGGTCCTCAAGCTCTTGCAGCAGATCGTCGGCCCGCTGGATCAGGACGCCGAAGACATAGCGCGGCTGCAGCGCGACTGGCCAGGTGGCAATCTGCGGATCGAACCGCATGGCGTTCCAGCCGCTGGAAAAGGTCACCGGGCACTGGAAGATGCGATCATATTC
>NZ_JANPCD010000195.1:0-53173 GCF_031430775.1 Sandarakinorhabdus sp.
CATCAAAGCAGAGGCTGGAAAAGCCGATGCAGGACTCTGGGGCATCCCTCGCCATTGGGCGAGGGATGCCATCAGATCAAGCCCGCAGCGGCCCGCGTGCTATTTGCTGCTCTCGGGATCGCCCACCGGCTCGACATCCACGGTCGGCACCTTGATGGTTTCTTCCTTGGTGCCGACATCGATCTTGGCGGTATCGACGTCGAACGACGGGGTCTGGCCACCCTTGGCCGAGACGTTGACGTCCGGCAGCTTGGTGGTGCGCGTCTGGTCGATATCAACCAGACCAAAGGCAAAGGCGGCGACGACGATGCCGACCAGCACGAGTACGCCGATCAACCAACCGGACGTGCCGCTGCGGGCGGGGGGAAGGCGGCCATCGGGCCGGGGGGTGTCTTCTGCCATGATCGATTCCAATATTGGGGCCACGGACCATGTGGCCCGAATTCAAATAACGCGTGCGGCCTGCCCATGGTTCCCCTGCGAGACTGTGGTTGATAGAGTGGGCCATCACCTTTGGCGCCCGAGCGCCGGGCCGGAAACTGGGGAAACCATGTCCGACACTGTCCATCCCGTCACGCCAGCCGCCCTGGCCCATACCCGCACCACGGCCGCACAATATCAGGCACGCCATGCCATGAGCCTATCGGACCCGGATGGCTTCTGGCGCAGCCAGATCGACCGGCTGGACTGGCTGAAGCCGCCGACACTCATGGGCAACTGGTCCTGGGATCCCGTCGATATCCGCTGGTTCGAGGACGGCGTGCTCAACGCGGCGGCCAACTGCCTCGACCGGCACGACCGGGATGCGATCGCCATCGTCTGGGAGGCCGACGACCCGGCCACGCCCGGCCGCACCATCAGCTACGGCGAGCTGACCGACGAGACCTGCCGCATGGCCAATGCGCTGGTGGCGCTGGGCGTCGAAAAGGGTGACTGCGTCACCATCTACATGCCGATGATCCCCGAAGCGGCGATGGCAATGCTGGCCTGTGCGCGTATCGGCGCCGTCCACAGCGTCATCTTCGGCGGCTTTTCGGCCGAGGCCATTGCCGGCCGGCTGGATGACGCACAAAGCCGTTTCATCATCACCGCCGACGAAGGCCGCCGCGCCGGCAAGGCCGTTACCCTGAAAGCCATGGTCGACGCTGCGCTGGAGAAACACCCCGAGGTGGAAGCGGTGCTGGTCATCCGCCACACCGGCGGCAAGGTGACCATGCATCCTGAGCGCGACCATTGGTGGCATGACCTGCGCCCGCAGCTGCCGGTGACCTGCACGCCCGAGCCAATGAACGCGGAAGACCCGTTGTTCATCCTCTACACCTCCGGTTCGACCGGCAAACCCAAGGGCGTGCTTCACACGACCGGCGGCTACCTGCTTTGGGCGAACCTGACGTTCGAGACGGTGTTCGATTATGCCCCGGGCGAACTCTTCTGGTGCACCGCCGATGTCGGCTGGGTCACGGGACACAGCTATATCGTCTATGGCCCGCTGAGCGCCGGGGCCAGGGTGCTGATGTTCGAAGGCGTGCCAAGCTGGCCGGCCAGCGACCGTTTCTGGCAGGTGATCGCCAAGCACAAGGTCAACATTTTCTACACCGCGCCCACCGCGCTGCGCGCCGTCATGCGCGACGGCGACGCGCCGGTGGAAAAGCATGACCTGTCGTCGCTGCGGCTGCTCGGCACGGTGGGGGAGCCGATCAATCCCGAAGCCTGGAACTGGTATCACCGCGTTGTCGGCAAGGGCGCGCTGCCCATTGTCGACACCTGGTGGCAAACCGAAACCGGCGGCGCGATGATGACACCGCTGCCCGGCGCAACACCGCTCAAGCCCGGATCGGCGGCCATGCCCTTTTATGGGGTCGAGCCGGCACTGGTGGATACCGAAGGGACCGTGATCGCTCGCGCCCAAGGCGAGGAAATCAGCGGCAATCTGGTCTTGCTGCGGTCATGGCCCGGCCAGGCGCGCACAGTATATGGCGACCATGAACGGTTCACCCAGACCTATTTCACCGCCTATCGCGGCAAATATTTCACCGGCGATGGCGCCCGGCAGGATGCCGATGGCTATTGGTGGATTACCGGCAGGGTAGATGACGTCATCAACGTGTCGGGGCACCGGATGGGCACTGCCGAAGTCGAATCGGCACTGGTCGCGCACCCGCATGTCGCCGAAGCCGCTGTTGTCGGATTTCCGCATGATATCAAGGGACAGGGCATCTATGCCTATGTCACGCTCAACGCCGGCATCGTGTCCGATGACGCGCTCCTGGCTGAGCTGAGGCAGACCGTGCGCCGCGAAATCGGCGGCATCGCCGTGCCGGACCATCTCCACATCACCCCGGCCCTGCCCAAGACACGCAGCGGCAAGATCATGCGGCGCATCCTGCGCAAAATCGCCGAGAATGACTTTGGCGCGCTGGGGGACACGAGCACCCTGGCGGACCCGGGCGTGGTCGATGCGCTGGTGACCGGCCGGCTCAATCGTCCGGATTGAGCCGTGATGTCGGCGCGCGCGCCGGATGGGCGCTGCAAGCGGAGGTTTTTTGTTCCACTGCGACAGATTCGCACTTGTGCTGATGCAAATCATTCGCAATAAGAACGGCGATTGATAATCATTCGCAGGTGTTCTGATGCGTATCCGCTCCATTCTTGTCATTGCCCTCATGGGCGTCAGCCAATCAGCGTTGGCCGAGGAAATGCTGGAGGCCGACGGCCTGATCACGGTGACCGCCACGCGCGATGCCGGTTATCAGGTCAAATCGACGGGAACGGCCACCCGAACCGATACCCCGCTGCTCGATGTGCCGCAGGCGATCAACGTGCTGACGCGGCAGCGGTTGGACGACCAGGCGCTGCTGAGCGTGCAGGACGCGCTGCGTTATGTGCCGGGCGCGGTCGGCGCGCAGGGCGAAGGCAACCGCGACCAGATCGTGCTGCGCGGCAACAACAGCACGGCCGATTTCTTCGTCGATGGCGTGCGCGATGACGTGCAGGTCTTCCGCGACTTCTATAACATCGAACGGCTGGAAATCCTCAAGGGTTCCAATGCAATGACTTTCGGGCGTGGCGGCGGCGGCGGTGTTGTCAACCGAGTCACCAAGACCCCCGGCGACACGGCCTTTTACGCTGGCGACGCGTCTGTCGATACCTGGGGCGGATGGCGGATGGGCGGCGATATCAACCAGCCGCTGGGCGGCGGCGTGACGGCGCGGCTGAACGCCTTTACCGAAACCGGCTTCAACCACCGCGACACCTATCGCCTCGACCGCTGGGCCGTGAACCCGACGCTGGCCTTTGCGCTGGGGACGCGCGGCACATTGGTGCTGGGCTATGAACATGCCCGCGACGACCGAACGGCCGACCGCGGCGTACCGTCCGTCGCCGGGCGGCCCGTCACCGGCTTTCGTGACACATTCTTTGGCGACGCCGTGATCAACAACAGCCTGTACAATGTCGATGCCCTCACGCTGGCGGCGAACTACGACCTGGGCGAAAATGTCACCATTCGCCACCGCACCCGCTTTGCCGATTACGACAAGACCTACAGCAATGTCTTTGTCGTCTCGGCGGTGAATGCAGCAAGCCAGGTCGCCATCGAGGCCTATCGCGACGATATCCAGCGCCAGAACCTGTTCAGCCAGACCGACATCGTCTGGAAGGTTTCGACAGGCAGCATCGACCATGTCGTGCTCGGCGGCGTGGAATTCGGCCGCCAGACCAGCGACACCCAGCGGATCAACGGGTTCTTTGACCCGGTCATCAATACGGCGCGCATCAATGTCGGCCTTGCCGACCCGTTCGTGACACCGCCGGTGTTCTTCCGTTCCGGCCTGGGCAGCGGCGCCCGCGACAATCGCGGCCGCGCCGACATCGCCGCCGGCTTCATCCAGGACCAGATCAACATCGGCGACCATGTCCAGATCCTCGCCGGGCTGCGCTACGACCGCTTTACCCTGACGGTGGACAACAGGCTGACGGCCACGCGCTTTGCACGCACCGACAATCTCTGGTCGCCGCGCCTCGGGCTGGTGCTCAAGCCCGCCTCGTCCGCGTCGATCTATGCCAGCTACAGCCGTTCCTATCTGCCGCAATCCGGCGACCAGTTCACCAATCTTGATCCCACTCTGGCCGCGCTTGAGCCGGAACGTTTTGAAAATATCGAAATCGGCGCAAAATGGGACATCACGCCGGCACTGAATGCCAGCATCGCCGTCTATCAGTTGACTCGTGACAACACGCGCGCGCCCGGCCCGGTGGCCGGGCAGACCGTGCTGACCGGCACCCAGCGCAGCCGGGGCATCGAGCTTTCGCTTGACGGCAAGATCACCGATCACTGGCAAGTTCAGGGCGGACTGGCGCTGCAGGAGGCGCGCATCCGCACCACGACGGTGAACGCGCCCGCCGGTCGCCATGTGCCGCTGGTGCCGGAATTCCAGGCCAGCCTGTGGAACCGTTACGACGTATCGGACCGGCTGGGCGCCGGTATCGGCATCGTCCATCAGGGCAAGAGCTTTGCCGGCATCAGCAACAGCGTTGTCAAGCCGGCCTATACCCGCCTCGATGGCGCGCTGTTCGTGCGGCTGACCGAAAACCTCGATGCGCAGGTCAATGTCGAGAATATCTTCAATACCGGCTATTTCCCCACCGCCCACACCGACAACAATATCTCGACGGGCGGGCCGCGCGCGGCACGGTTCACGGTCAGGGCGCGGTTCTGACCCGCTGCCAAAGCCCGACCGGCGCGGCCTTGTAGAACGCGCTGCCGTAAAGCGAAAATCCGGCGCGGCGCGCGAGCGCGATGGAAGGCGCGTTGGCGGGATTGATCATGGCGGTGATGCGCGCAAACCGCTGCTCGCCCCAGGCAAGGGCACAGGCAACCGCTTCGCCGGCAAGGCCTTGGCCGTGCACAGCGGACTGAAAGCTCCAGGCTGCTTCCGGGCCGCCCAAGGCCGGCACGCCGGTGCGCTGGCCATCCAGAAAGCCGACATCGCCGATGTGCCTGTCACCGTCCGCGCGCGTCACCGCCCAGATGCCGAAACCGAGCAACTGCCAATGGCCCGCATAGCGCAACAGCCTGTTCCAGCTGTCTTCCCGGCTGAACGGCCGGCCGCCGAAATGGGCAACAACGGCCGGGTCAGACCATTGCTGCACGATCGATTCGAAATCATCGAGACGGTGGGGCCGTAGCCGCAGCCGCGCGGAAACCAGGGTCGGGGGCTCTGTCGTCACCGCAGCAGACTATGCCGGGTGCCGCGCGCGGCGCAATGGCCAGCCGACAATCGCCGTGATAGCGCACCACCACAATGATTCGCCGTGCCCACCCCGATGATCTTGCCGCGCTGGCCGCCGTCGAAACATCAGCGGCGACGCGTTTTGCCGGCACGGCCATGGCCTTTGTGATGGACCATGGCACGACGCCGGCCGACGCTCTGGAAAGCGCGATGCACGCCGGTTGCCTGTGGGTGGCGGATGACGGTCAGCTACAGGGTTTCCTGCTTGCCGAGGCGATAGCGGAATGGCTGCATATTCTTGAATTGTCGGTTTCCCGCCCGGCGCAGGGCCGCGGGCTGGGCCGAGCAATGCTGGCAGCAGCAGTTGCGGCAGCGCCGGCATTGGGGTGCGAACGGCTCAGCCTGACAACCGACCGGTTTCTGGAATGGAACGGGCCATTTTATGCGCGGCAGGGCTTTGCCGAAGTCGGCAAGGACGGCCTGCCCGACTGGCTGGCGGCGCTGCCGGCGCGCGAAGCGGCATCAGGCCTTGATCCGGCGCGGCGCTGCATCATGATGCGAGCGCTGTGAACGACACGCTTGAACGATTGGCACGCTGGCTGCCCGGCGCCGGCCTGATGCTGGCGCCGCATTCCGGGCTGGAGCGGCTGGGCGGCGGCATCGCCAATCGCAACGAAGCAATCGTATTGACGAGCGGTCTGGCCGTGCTGCGCCGTCCGCCCCCCGGCGTGCTGGCGGCCGGCGCCAGCGACATGGGGCGCGAGGCCCGCGTATTGACCGCGCTGGCGCCGCATTTCGCGCTGGCGCCGCGTTGCCTGGCCTTTTGCGCCGACGCCGATGTGCTGGGCACACCGTTCCTGATCCTGGAACGCCGACCCGGCGTGGCGATTGGCGGCGATTTGCCAGAAGGTGTCGCGAACGGCCAACCACTCGTCGAAGCCACGCTGACCGCCATGGCGGCACTGCACGCGCTCGATCCGGCTGCCATCGGTCTTGGCGATCTCGGCAAGCCGCAGGGGTTCTGGGCGCGGCAGCTCAAGGGCTGGACAGCGCGGGCCGAGGCGACCTGGCCAGACGGGATGCCGCACGATGCCCGGGCGCTGATCGCCGCGCTGGTACGCGGCCTGCCGGCGGACAATGACGAAGCCGTACTGTTGCACATGGACCTCAAGCCAGACAACCTGCTCGTCGATCACGTGACGCTCCAGCCGCATGCGATGATCGATTGGGACATGGCGACGCGCGGGCCGCGCGCGTTCGACCTGGCAATTCTGCTGTCCTATTGGGTGGAGCCCGGCGATCCTATGGCCGTGCAAATGCTGGGCGCCGTGCCATCGCTGCTGCCGGGCATGCCGGACCGGTCTGCGATTGCCGCGCGCTATACCGCCATCGCCGGGCGTGACCCCGGTGGGCTGGTCTGGCCGCTGGGACTGGCGCGGCTGCGGCTGGCAACGGCCTGGATGCAGC
Source organism: Sandarakinorhabdus sp. (assembly GCF_031430775.1). GTDB lineage: Bacteria > Pseudomonadota > Alphaproteobacteria > Sphingomonadales > Sphingomonadaceae > Sandarakinorhabdus. The sequence continues at coordinate 6,699 of NZ_JANPCD010000195.1, forward strand.
TTTATCGCAAATGGCAGCGCGGTGAGGTCAGCGGAACGCGCTATGCGGGGTTCGAGAGCCTGGCCGCCGCGATTCTGGGCCATGGACGTGACACATTTGAAAAGGGCCTGATGTGACCGATTTTACGCTTTCCCCCGAAACCCAGGCCTTGGCCCGGCGCGTCCGCCAGTTCGTTATCGATAAAATTGTGCCGTTCGAGCGCGACCCGCGGCTGACCCAGCATGGGCCGAGCGACAGTTTGCGCGATGAACTGGTGGCGCTGGCCCGCGCCGAAGGCCTGCTGACGCCGCAGGCACCCGTGGACCTCGGCGGCATGGGGTTCGACCATGCCACGCAGGCTGCCGTGTTCGAAGCCGCCGGCTGGTCGACGCTTGGCCCCGTCGCCATGAACTGCGCGGCGCCCGACGAAGGCAATATGTACATTCTGGGCCGCATCGCCCGGCCAGACCAGATCGCGCAGTTCCTGGCGCCTATGGTGCTTGGGCATCGGCGATCGGTGTTCGCCATGACCGAGCCGGGCGGCGCCGGCAGCGACCCGTCGCAACTGTCCACCACCGCCGTGTTCAACGGCAACGACTATGAAATCAATGGCCTGAAATGGCTCATCACCGGTGCCAATGGCGCGAAAACCTGGATCATCATGGCCAATGTGCCTGAAAATCCCCATGGCGCCCATGGCCCGACGCTGTTCCTGTGCGAAGGCGACACCCCGGGAATCCAGATCGAGCGCGTCATGGATTCCATGGACCGCAACTATGTCGAAGGCCATGCCGTCGTGCGCTTTGCCGGACTGCGGCTTGGGCCGACGCAGGTGCTCGGCGAGGTCGGCTCGGCGCTGCGCTATGCCCAGATGCGGCTGGCGCCGGCGCGCCTTACCCATTGCATGCGCTGGCTGGGCGCGGCCGCACGCTGCCAGGATATCGCCATTGCCCATGCCCGGACGCGTACGGCGTTTGGCAAGGCGCTGATCGAGCATCAGGGCGTCAACTTCATGATCGCCGACAATGAAATCGCCATGCATCAGGCGCGGCTGGCCATCCGTCATGTCGCCTGGCTGCTCGACAACGACGTCCGCTGCCGGCACGAAAGCTCCATCGTCAAGGCCAGCATCTCCGAAGACCTGTTCAAGGTTGCCGATCGCTGCGTGCAGATTCTGGGCGGCATCGGCGTCACCAGCGAGACGGTGGTGGAGATGATCTTCCGCGATATGCGCGGCTTCCGGCTTTATGATGGCCCGACCGAGGTGCACAAATATGCCATCGCGGTCCAGATCATGCGGCAGGGCAGCGCCTTTGCGGATCCGGTTGGCTGGTAGGGTTCAGGCCCCGATTGCTGCCAGCAGGTCCAGGCCCGTTGCCGCCGACAAGTCGGCAAGCGCCTGTGCCTCGCCGGTCACCTTGATGGCGGTCATGCCAAGCGCGGCAGCCGGTTTGCAGTTGATGCCAAGGTCATCGAGATAGACACAGTCGTCCGGCGCCACACCCAGCGCCGCGCACATCATCAGGTAGATGCGCGGATCGGGCTTGCGAAGCCCGGCCTTGGACGATTCGATGACATGGTCGAACAGCGCCAATATGTCATGGACGCTGCTGCCCCAGCCGATGTCGTCATCGCTGGCGACGTTGTTGGTGATGCAGCCCGCCTTGAACATGCGCTTGCAGGCCTTCAGCGCCGCGACCATGCCCGGCCTGACATCCCCGGCCAGCAGCGGCAGCACATCACGGCCCGGCACCGGATGGCCAAGCGCGGTCGATTCCGAAAGGAACATCGCATCAAAGCCGGCCAGGCCGATTTCTGCACGTTCGAGCAAGGCCCAGGCGTTGCTGTCGGGGTTGGTGGCATTGACCGTGCGGATCAAGCCAACCGGCAAGCCGTGCGCGGTTTCGTAACGGGCAAATGCCTCGAACGGCGACGACGTGATGACCCCGCCGAAATCGAAAATCACGGCCTTGATCATGGTGTGTCCCTTGTGATTCCGATGCGCGCCGCCAGCCAGGCTGCGGCCTCCTCGGGTGACTTCTTGTCGGTTTGTCGATCGGCCTGCCAATTGGCCTGCCGCATCGCCTCGACCGGAATGCGCCCTTCGAACAGCTTCAGCTTCGCCGCCAGATCATCGCGCCCCGGCGCCACCAGCAAAAGCGCATCATAGGCCGGCAAGGCGCCGCGATCATCGGTCAGCAGAACCAGGTCGGACCCGGCAATGGTGCCATCGCTGGAATAGGCCGTGACGACTTCGGCCGAACCGTCGTTCAGCGCCGCCATCATCAGCACTGGCGTATAGGCGTTTATGCCGGAAAAACGCAGCCCATAGGCTTTTTGCAGCGCGGCCCATTCCACGCGCTGCTGGAATTCCAGGTCGGTGGCGAGGCGCAGGCTCCGCCCGCTGGCGACAAGATCGCTGATGCTGCGGATGCCGAGCCGCTCGGCCTCGCTGCGCTTCATCGCCAGCGCATAGGCATTCTCGAACCCCAGCCGCGCCGCGACCGTAACCCCGTACCGGCGCTTGAGTTCGCGCGTCAGGACCGGCAGCATGACCGCGCGCGGCACGATATCGCTGCGCCCCAATGCTTGCGTCCACAGCGTGCCCGAATAATCGATGGCAATGTCGATACCCCCCGAAGCCAGGCTGCGAAAGGCGATGCCGGACCCCAGGCCTGTGCGCACGCTGACCGGAATCCTGTCGGCCCGCAGCCTGTCGGCAACCAGCTCGGCAAGGATGAACTGTTCGGAAAACGTCTTGACGCCGATGGCAACGGGCCGGGCGGTCTCGGTGGGCCGGGTGTGCCACCACCAGCCGGCGACACCGGCAACGAGCACGCCGATCAGTACGATCCCGCGCGCCGCTGGCGCCCATCGCCGCTCCGACATGCCTTGCTGGCACCAGCCCAGCGCCGCATCGACCGTCAGCGCCAGCCCGGCAGACGCGATGCAGCCCGTCAGCACCAGCGGCCAGTCCTGCAACTGCAACCCGGCAAAGATGAGATCGCCCAGGCTTTTCTGGCCCACCATTGTCGCCAGCGTCGCGGCGCCGATCGTCCACACTGCGGCTGTCCGAAGTCCGCCCATCACCACCGGGGCGGCCAGCGACAGCTCGATATGGAACAGCACCTGACGCCGCGTCATGCCCATCGCCAGCGCCGAATCGCGCACGATGTCCGGCACGCTCGCCAGCCCGCCGGCACCGCCGCGCAGCAGCGGCAGCAGGGCATACAGGGTCAGTGCCAGCAACGACGGCAACAACCCCAGTGCCGGCACTTTCAGCCCTGTGGTCTGGCCAATCAGCAACAGCATCGGATAAAACAGCGCCAGCAACGCCAGCGCCGGCACCGTCTGCACCGCCGATGCCACCGCCATCACCGATCTGCGCAGCCAGGGCCGCGAAGGCATCGCCAGCACCAGCGGCGCTGCCACAAGCACGCCGATGCCCAAAGCAGCGGCGCTCACGGCCAGATGCGCGGCCATGGCCGATGGCAAGGCGGCAATCGGATCGCTCATAGCGCCGCCAGCCGCCGCGCCTGGTCCATCGGCGCAGCAATCAGGGTTTCCACAGCGGGATGGGCGCTGGTGGCGATATCATGCGGGCTGCCATCGGCGGCAATCCGGCCCCGGTCCATCACGACGATCCGGTCGGCCCGCAACAATGCATCGGCCAGGTCATGCGTGACGAGCAGCGTCGTCAACCCTTCGGCACGGTGCAGCGCCTCCAGCCGGTCACCCAGCGCCATCCTTGTGTCCGGGTCCAGCGCGCCAAAGGGTTCGTCCAGCAGCAACAGCCGTGGACGCGCCGCCAGGGCGCGCGCCAGCCCGACGCGGCTGGCCTGCCCGCCCGACAATTGGGCCGGCCAGCGCCCCGCAAGGCTGCGCGGCAATTCGAGCATGTCGAGCAGATCATCGACGCGCGCTGCCGTCTGCGCCTTGTCCCATCCCATCATCCAGGGGACTGCCGCGATGTTTTCGGCCACGGTCCAGTGCGGAAACAAGCCGGCGCCCTGCACCGCATACCCCATGCCGCGCCGCAGCGTCACCGGGTCGATCGCGGCAATATCCGTGCCGTCCAGCAGAACCGTGCCGCGATCCGGCCGGTTCATGCGGTTGATGATCCGCAGCAGGGTCGTCTTGCCGGCCCCCGATGCGCCGACCAGCGCCGTAAATTGCCCCGCCGGTACCGCTAGCGATACGCCGTCCAGCACCTGTTGCTCGCCGCGCAACAGGCTGACGTCATCCAGACATAAAAAGGGCGACCCCGGCATCGTCCCTGTGTGGCCCGGCCCGCTGGCAGGGGCAAGGGGGCGCAGTCATGCAATTGTCGCTGGCGCCGGCCTGCAGCCATGACTAACCGGAACATCGTGAAGCTCTTGCGCATGTCCCTTGCTGCCGTTCTTGCCGGCGCCATATCGGCGTTGGCGTTTGCGCCATGGGATTGGTGGCTGCTGGCTGCCCTGGGGATCGCCGTCCTGCTGGCACTGTTGCATGCCAGCACGACCGCCCTGCGCGCAGCCGGCATGGGCTGGCTGTTTGGTGTCGGGCATTTCTGCGTCAGCCTGTCGTGGATCGCCAAGGCCTTCACCTTCCAATCGGCAATGCCGCCGGCCATGGGCTGGGTCGCGGTTGCCGGCTTGTCGATGTTCCTCGCGCTCTATCCGGCGCTGGCTGCTGGCGCGGCAAGGCTGGGGGCACAACGCCGAGCGCCCATGGTGCTGGTGCTGGCGGCAAGCTGGATGCTGGCCGAATGGTTGCGCGGCTGGGTGCTGACCGGCTTTGCCTGGAATCCTTTGGGGGCGGCCTGGCTGCCGGTGGCGGACATGGCGCGGCTGGCGGCGCTGATCGGCAGCCTCGGCCTGTCGGGCCTGATGGTTCTGGCCGGCGGTGCCTTCTGGTTGCAGGCACCCGGCACGACACGGCGCGAGCGGCTGGCCGGCACCGGCATCGCTGGCGCCCTGCTGCTCGCCGGCTTGCTGGCACCCACTGCCGGCCCCGCCAAAAACGCTCCTGCCCGCACGCCTGGCCCGACGCTGATCGTCGTGCAGCCCAATATCGGCCAGGACGAGAAATACGACCCCGCAGCAGCGGATCGGCATTTGCGGCAGTATATCGACATGTCGGCGCGTGCGCTGGCCCGGCTTGGCCCCGCCGTGCCCGGCCGCGGCGCCATCGTCATCTGGCCCGAAGGGGCCGTGCTCGACCCCATGGAGCCGGACGAGGCGCTGCGCCGCCGTCTGGCCACGGCGCTGCGCCCCGGCGACCTGCTGCTGACGGGCGGCACCGGGCTGGTGGCCAACACCGAAGGCCGGCTTGTCGCCTATGCCAACAGCCTGTTTGCCATGGACAGCATGGCGCGGCTGGTTGGCCGCTATGACAAGGCGCATCTGGTGCCGCTTGGGGAATATGTCCCGGCGCGTGCGCTGATGGCACGGCTCGGCCTGGCGCGGCTGGTGCCGGGCAATTATGATTTTGCCGCCGGTCCGGGGCCTCGGACCCTTGGCTTGCCCGGCTTTCCGGCGACCGGCCCGATGGTCTGCTATGAAATCATCTTTCCGGGCGCGGTGGTCGACCCTCGCAACCGCCCGGCGTGGCTCGCCAATGTGTCCAATGATGCCTGGTATGGCCCGACTGGCCCGCCGCAACATCTGGCACAGGCGCGGCTGCGCGCCATCGAGGAAGGGCTGCCGATCGTCCGGTCCACCCCGACCGGCGTGTCAGGCGTCATCGATGCAGCCGGCGTGGTCCGCGCCACTATCGGGCTGGGCGTGGCCGGCACGGTCACCGCCGCGCTGCCGCCGCCGCTGCCGCCGACGCCATTTGCCCGCTCCGGCCATGTGCTTCCAGGGCTGCTGGGCCTGTTGCTGCTGTCGCTGGGCATCGCCGCCGACCGCCGCAAAATCATATAAAGCAATCTTTATACCCCTTGCGTGGGTGCGCCGGTCCGCTTAACAGCCGCGCAGGCCTTATTTGCAGCGACGGACTTTGGCATCATGGCGCGTTCCAGCTTTCTCTTCACCTCCGAATCGGTTTCCGAAGGTCATCCCGACAAGGTCGCGGACCAGATTTCCGACGCCATCGTCGATCTGTTTCTCGGCAAGGACCCCGAAGCCCGCATCGCCTGCGAAACCCTGACGACAACGCAGCTTGTCGTGCTGGCCGGAGAAATCCGCTGCAAGGGTGTCTATGTCGATGGCGAATGGGCGCCCGGCGCCCGCGAAGAAATCGAGGCGGCTGTGCGCGCCACCGTCAAGCGCATCGGCTATGAACAGTCGGGTTTCCACTGGAACGAATTCCGGTTCGAGAACAACCTTCACGGCCAGTCCGACCATATCGCGCAGGGCGTCGACGAAAGCGGCAACAAGGACGAAGGCGCCGGCGACCAAGGCATCATGTTCGGCTATGCCACCGACGAAACGCCGGACCTGATGCCGGCGACACTGTATTATTCCCACAAGATCCTCGAACGCATGGCCGCCGACCGTCATTCGGGCGCGGCACCGTTCCTCGAACCCGACGCCAAGAGCCAGGTCACGCTGGCCTATGAAAACGAAGTGCCGGTACGCGCCACCGCGCTGGTGGTGTCCACCCAGCATGCACCGGATTATTTTTTCGACGGCACGCACGGCGATGCCGCCAAGGCCAAGGTGCTGCGCGACTATGTCCTGTCGGTGTTCCACGACGTGCTGCCGGCCGGTTTCATCACCGAGGACACCGTCATCCATGTCAACCCGACCGGGCGTTTTGAAATCGGCGGCCCCGATGGTGACGCCGGGCTGACCGGCCGCAAGATCATCGTCGATACCTATGGCGGCGCATCACCCCATGGCGGCGGCGCCTTTTCCGGCAAGGACCCCACCAAGGTCGATCGCTCGGCGGCATACATCACTCGCTATCTGGCCAAGAACATCGTCGCAGCCGGCCTGGCGCGGCGCTGCACCATCCAGCTGAGCTATGCCATCGGGGTTGCCGAGCCGCTGAGCATCTATGTCGATCTGCACGGCACCGGCACGGTCAGCGAATCCGCGCTTGAGGCAGCGCTGCCCAAGCTGGTACGACTGACGCCCAAGGGTATCCGCACGCATCTGGGCCTCAACAAGCCGATCTACCAGCGCACTGCCGCCTATGGGCACTTCGGCCGCCAGCCCGATGCCGATGGCGGCTTCAGCTGGGAAAAGACCGATCTGGTGGACGCGCTCAAAGCCGCGATCTGATTGGCCGGGCAGCGCCCTGGCCGCACAGGCGCGGCGGTTTCACACGCAGTCGAGATATTCCACGTCTGGCCGGCCAGCGAGCACGCCGCCCAGGGCGGGCCCCGCAGCCTTGAAATGGTCGCTGGCACCATGTGCCTTGAGGGCATCGGCATCGGCATAGATTTCCAGCACCTTGTAGGTGCCCGGCTCGGTGCGGCTGCGGCACAGTTGATAGGCGATGTTGCCTGGCTCAGCCGCGCGCACCTGCGCTGCCAGCGCGGTGAACACGCCTTCGAATTCCTCGGTCTTGCCGTCCTGGATACGCAGTGTCGCGATCACGCCGATCATGGCCTTGTCCCTTCCGTTGCTGGAATGCCGCGACCTTAGGCGCGGGCCGCCGCTTGCGCCGCAGACGGAAATGTTAGGGTCAACGATCGTCGGCGCCCTTGGGGGTCGGCACGCCAACCTCGGCCACGCGCGCAGCCGTCACAGCACCCTTGTACTTGTTGAAATGGCTGCGAACATAAGCGACGACATCGGCGATCTGCTGGTCTGTCAGGCTGCCGCGAAACCACGGCATCGCGCCCTTGCCGCCCGTCACGACCATGATCGGATAATCCGCATCTTCGAGCGATTCGTTGCCGGCCAGAGCAGGAATGCGCCCTGCACCGATACCGCCGCCGGCATTGGCCATGTGGCAGGCCTGGCAGACTTCGCGATAGACCTGCTCGCCGGGATGCGGGCTTGCGGGTTTGACAGGCTTGGCGGCCAGCGCCGGGGCCGCGATCAAGGCAATGAGCAACAACAGCTTGTTCACGGAATCAGGCCTCCAGCGCGCGTTTGTGCAGGCGGGTGATGGCATCAAGCGACGACAGCAGCGCCCCTTCCATCCAGCAGCCGATATAGCTGGCATGTTCGCCGGCCAGCACCAGCCGGTTTTCGACGGACACCAGCTTTTGATAGTGCGTCTTGCGCGTATCCTCGTTCCAGCGCGCGCAGCAGCCCAGCGTGAAGGGCACGCGGCTCCAGGCCACCGACGCGCCGTTGCTGAACTCTTCCTTGTAGCGGCCGGGATGAAAGACACTGCCCATTTCCAGCGCGGTCTTGATGCGCTCCTCGGGCGACATGGCGGCAAATTTGTAACTGGCCGGGCCGAACGTATAGGCACCCAGAATGACACCCGGCCCGGATGAATGCAGGCCGCCAGAGGGGTAGGAAATCATCGAGATAGGCCGGTCGGTAAAGCTGATGCCGCCATAGATGGCCTCCTCCTCCTCCCAGAAGCGGCTGCGCATTTCCAGGCCCACCTTGACCGAATTGGAATAAGGCACCGCCGCAATGGCGCTGAGCATTTCCGGCGAAGCATCAACCTCGATCTGCGACAGGATGCCGAGCGGGATCGTGCAGACGCAGTAATCGGCCTTGGTGGTTTTTTCGGTGCCGGTCGTGACATCGGTCCATGTGACGGTGACGCCGCCAGACTGGTCGATCTTGGTGACCTTGGCGCCATAGGTGATTTTGCCCGTGATTTGCCGGGCAAAGGCCTTGCCGATCATGTCCATGCCGCCGACCGGCTGGAACATCGCGGTCTGGTGATCCATGGTCATGTGCTGGGAAATCGTGCCCCAGATCCGGCTGTCGAGCACGTCCTTGAACGGCAGTGGATCCGACGGAATAGGCTCGCCGAGGACGCCGCCGCCTGCCGCCCGCTCGAACCCGCGCCGCCGCGATGACTTGATCCCGCGCACATAGCGCATGTCCTTGTCGAGCAGGCCCCATTCGCGCAGCGCGACCTTCAGCTTGTCGCGGTCCTCGGCGCCCATGGCGGTATCAAGGCCCTTGTTGTCGATGGCCTTGCCCAGCAGTTCGGCGACATTGCCGTCCCAGTCCGCCGCCAGTTCGCGATACCGCTGCGGCTTGCCGCCAAACGCCTTGCTGTTATGGACCAGCGCCTGGTGGTTCAGCTGAATGAACGGTTCGAGCGCCACGCCGAACGCCTTGCAATAATGCAGCAATGTTCGGTGGTGATAGGGAATGCGCCACGGGCCGGGGTTGAGGAAATTGCCCGGCGCATAGCCGACCTTCTGCGTCTCGCCGCCAAGCTCGGTATAAGTATCGCCGCCGCGCAGCGACCAGTTCCGGCCACCGGGACGATTGTTGTATTCGAGGATTTCCACGACATATCCGGCCTTGGTCAGCTCATGGGCCGCCAGCATCCCGGCAAGCCCGGCGCCAAGCACGACGATGCGCGTGCCGGGGCGGGCACCTTGCAAGTTCGGCGGACCGGCAAACTGGGTTTCCGACGCATGGCCCAGCGCTTCCATGGCGTTGTACAGCACCGACGCGCCGCCGATCATGCCGATGGCATGCAGCACCTCGCGGCGCGTCGGCAGCCTGTGTTCCCGTTGCATCAAACCCCTGCCCCTACTGCGATATGCGCCCGACACACTGTGCAACCGTCCTGCCGCTGCCGCAATGGCGGTTTGCATAGGTCGTGGTGCGCCGCAGCGGGGGCGGGGGATAGTGGGAGAATGGCGGATGCCCGTCCGAATGGCATGGGCCGTGCCATAGTATTGGCGGTAGCGGTCGGGCATGTCATGTTGGACACATGGCGGAACAGGATGGCAGCTTTGCGTTGGGGGACGGGCTGGGGCGCGACCCTTCGGGCGATTTGGTCGCCCATGCCGGTCGCTTTGTCATGCTTTGCGCCGAAATTCTCGGGCCGCTGTCGGACAATTTCGGTACCGCGATCAGCCTGGCTGGACTGAATGCCGTACCGGACACCAACGCCGGCGAGCTCGTGCTCGACATCGAAGCCCTGTTGCGGGGCATGATTGCCATGCCGTCTCGCAGCAAAAGGCTTCGGCACGCCGGCCAATGGCTGGGGGACTGGCTTGGCGGTCGCCGCTTCGCCGGGCCGCGCTTTCAGGCAGACGCGGGCACAGGCCTGACCCCGGTGATCTCGGACACATTGCGCAACAGCGTTTTCAGGCGCGCAGTGGACGTGCGCGATGCGACGATGAATGAGCCGTCCCAGGTCGGGCTTCGCCATGTGCTTTTCGCGCTAGCAGAATTGTCGCCTGGTCGCTGGCCCAAGGAGTTACAGCCCTTAGCCCCGGCTGACCTGAAGGCCCTGCGCGAATCGATCGTGGACGAAACCAGCCGGACCCCGCTGAAGGGTGAGGACATGGCAGCGTGGGACGCGCTGCTGAAAGGCAACACACCCCCGCCGCAGCAGGACGAACACACGCCCATTCTCGAGGACAATCCCGCCACCATCGACCTGCTGGGGCGCAAACCCGTGGCCGAAGCGCTGGCGATGCGGCTGCGGCGGCTTTACCCGGACTTGGTGCGGGACCGGCAGGCGCTGCTGGTGCATCTGGACGGGCCATGGGGATCGGGCAAATCGTCCATCGTCAATTTCTTGCGAGCCGAGCTGGAACAAGGCCGCGACGGCTGGCTGGTCGTGGATTTCAACGCGTGGCGAAACGCGCGCGTGAAACCGCCGTGGTGGAGCCTGCTTACAGAATTGCGGCGCCAGATTGCAGCACGCCAGGGCTATCCGGGGCGCCTGCTGCTCGATCTGGAATGGTTCTGGTGGCGGGCAACCCGCGAATCATTGCTGCTCGTGGCTTCCGTTGTTCTGATGGCGGCCGGTCTGTGGTTCGTCACCAGCCGGGGCATCGACCTGGCCGGCACCTTCAAGAGCTGGGAAGATACCATCAAGCTATTCGGCGGAGTGGCCAGCGGCGTTGGCGGCCTGCTCGTGTTCAGCCGTTCCACCTTTTTCGGCTCGGTCAGCAGCGCCGATGCCTTTGATGCGCTGCGCACCGATGCCTTTGCACCGGTCATCCGGCTGTTCGAGCGGCTGGTCAACACGCACAGTGCCCGCCCGATCCTGATCGTGCTCGACGATCTCGACCGCTGCGATGCCGGAACGGTGACGGAACTGCTCGAAGGTGTGCAGACCTTGTTTCGCAGTGCGCCGGTGGTTTTTCTCGCTGTCGCCGACCGGCGATGGATAACCGCCAGCTTTGGCGACAGGTTCAAGCTGTTCGAAAGCGTCATCGGCGACCCGGCGCGGCCGCTGGGAGATCTGTTCCTCGACAAGATGTTCCAGCTGTCGGTCGCGGTGCCTGCGGTGACCACCGGGGTACGCGCTGCCTATCTGGCGCACCTGCTGGGACGGGCGCCAATGGCCGCCCTGCCCGAATCGGTGCCCGCATGGCAGGCCGGCGACACGCATGAAACGATGCAGGCGCGCATCAAGGCCGCGCCCGAAGCGGACAAGCCAGCGCTGCGGGCGGCAGCGGTGCGAGCGCTGGCAACGCCAGCAGCAGACCGCGCGGCACAGCACCGGCTGATGGCCTTTGCCGATATGATCGAACCCAACCCACGCGCCATGAAGCGGCTCGTGAATGCCGTGGGGCTCAACCAGGCACAGGCGATCATCGAAGGGCGCGAGGCGGATTTCGACCTGATTGCACGCTGGACGCTGTTTGCGCTGCGCTGGCCGCGCGCTGCCGGCGCGGTTTCAGGCAATCCGGCGCTGATTGCGTCTGCCGATCATGCTGCGATCACATCGGCGCGGACCGACCCGCTGTTTGCGCAGCTGGTCGGTGCCGATGGCGGCTTGATGAACGAAGCCGCCCTGCGACGGTTGCTGGGATAAAGTGCCTCAGATGCTGCGTTTGGGCGCAGCAAACACCCTGCCCACTTCAGGTGCAAAGCTTTCGAGGCTGTCGATGGGGAAGTCCGGGTCAAAGGCCGGGGCGTCCCAATGATCGACGATCTTTTCGGCCATGGCGAACCATGTCTCGCCCCGGAACTGTTCGCGGGCGTTTTTGTCCTTGCCGAGGTGCTCGTAGTAATACAGCCCCTGGAAATCCTGATGAAATTTGATGGCGTGATAGATGTCGTCGCCGACATAGGGCTTGAGCATTTCGGCCGCGATGGCGCCGTGGTTGGGGATGCTGAACAGTTTGCCGAGATCATGACAGAGCGCCGCCACCACTTCTTCATCGCTGGCGCCGTCACGGCGGGCGAGCGTGGCGGTCATCAGACTGTGCACCAGCTGGTTGGCGCCAAACCCCACCTCGATGGCCTCAAGCCTTGCCAGCGATTCCATGATTTGCTGCGCAGCGGCTGATTGCTGATGCTGCATGTGCGCCGCAGCAATGTGCATCCAGTCGTCGCGGGTGCCTTCGAGCATGGTGGTGAACATCGGTGTTCTCCGTTTCAAGCGTATGTGGCGTTTCAAGCGTATGTGGCGTTTCAGGCGGCCTTGGCGGCCCAGACGTCGCGATAATGCTTCCTGAGCGTGACTTTGTCGATCTTGGCCGATCCCAGCTTGGGCAATTGCTCCGCGACGATCCAGACTTTGGCTGGAATCTTGTAGGTGGCCATGCCGGATTTCAGGAAATCGACCAGCGCATCGGGATCAAGCTGGGCACCGGCCTTGGGGTAGACCACGGCGCCGACGATCTCGCCGAGCCGCTCGTCTGGCAGGCCGAACACCGACACTTCTGCCACCGCCGGATGGGCATAGATGGCGCTTTCGACTTCCTGGCAGCTGATGTTCTCGCCGCCGCGAATGATGATGTCCTTCTTGCGATCAACGATGAACAGATAATCATCCTCGTCGAGAAGACCCAGATCGCCGCTGCGGAACCAGCCGTCACCGACAAAGGCGCCGGCGGTGGCTTCGGGCTTGTTCCAGTATCCACGGCAGTTGCAGACGCTGCGGATGCACACTTCACCGACCGTGCCGGCGGGCAGCGCCGGTCCGACCGCGCCATCGCCATCGGCAATGCGGATCTCCACCAGCGGCGGCGCCGCGCGGCCGGTCGATGATGGCTTGGTGCGATAATTCTCGCGGAAATTGCCGGCGCCGACACCATTGGTCTCGGTCAGACCATAGCCCTGAACCGGATGCTTGCCTTCGAATTCCGCCGCCAGACGCGCGACATGTTCGGGCGGGCGCGGTGCGCCGCCACTGGCAATATCGACCAGGCTGGAAAGGTCGTATTTGTGCCGTTCGGGATGCTGCATCATCTCCAGGCTCATCGTCGGCACGCCGACAAAATACGTGCAGCGTTCCTTTTCGATCAGGCGCAGCGCCTCGCCGGCGTCCCATTTGTGCATGATGACCATCTTGCGTCCGATGGCGATGGACACCAGCAGCACCGGCACCAGGCCCGTGATGTGGAACAGCGGCACATTGAGCAGCATGACCTGCTGGTCTGGCGCCGTCGCCCCGGTGCGCGCCGACAGTTCGAGCAGTGCGAGGCCGGAGACCAGATAGTTCAGCGTGGCGCTGACCTGCGCGCGGTGCGACGACACGGCGCCCTTGGGCGACCCGGTGGAGCCCGAGGTGTACATGATGGTGCAGTCATCTTCGGGAGACAGCTGCGGCACATGCCACATCGCCGGCGGGCTGGCGGCCAGCTCATCCTCGGCGCAGACAAAGCCGAAGCCGGCGGCCACTTCGGTGCTGGTGCGCACGGTGATGACGCTTGCGATGCACGACAGGGTCGCGAGCCGCCGGGCGCGTTCTTCATCGGCGACAACCAGGCGCGCCCCTGAATCCTTCAGCGCGTAATCCATCTCGTCGGCGGTCCACCAGGCGTTCATCGGAATGCAGATGGCACCGGCGTACAGGATGCCGACATAAGCGATGATCCATTCGGGATAGTTGCGCATGGCAACGCCGACGCGGTCGCCCTTGGCAATGCCGCGCCGGTGCTGGAGCATGGCGGCAAACTTCAGCGCACGGTCATGGATATCGGCAAAGGTCAGCCGCTCCTCGCCGAACACCAGGAATTCCTTGGGGCCTTGCGCGCCGAAAAACATCGCGAAAAATTCGCGCATGGTCGGCGGCGCGGCGGCAAAAACCGGCAACGTCGCTCCGTTCACCGACGCCGTTCCGACCGCCAGCGCACCGCCGGGAGCGGTGATCGCCGCCACAACTTCATCAAGGGCAGTGTCGAGCGGCGATTTCATATGGTGTCCTCCAAGGCTTTTGGCCGGCTGCCCCCGGCTCTGTTGTGTCATTCATGCCACGCCCGCCAATCCATGCAAGCGCAAGGATTGGCGGTGTGCGCGATCAATATCCCAGGGTGCGGGTCAACCGGTCGCTGTGAAAGGCGGCGTCACCAAAGGTTTCCTGGGCCGCGCGGGCGCGCTTCATGAAGAAGCCGATGTCGAAATCGTCGGTCATGCCGATGCCGCCGTGCATCTGCACGCCTTCATTGGTGGCAAGGATGGCCACTTCGCCGGCCTTGGCCTTGGCGAGGCTGACATAGAAGGACGCACGATCGTCGCCGGCATCAAGCGCCTGGCAGGCCTTGAGCGTGGCCGAACGCGCCAGTTCCACCTCGCAGAACAGATGCGCCGCGCGGTGCTGCAACGCCTGAAAGCTGCCGATTTTCTGCCCGAACTGTTCGCGTTGCTTGAGGTAGTCAACGGTGCGCACAAACGCCTCCGACGACACGCCCAGCATTTCGGCCGCAAGACAGGCACGCCCGGCATCGAGCACGCGTTCGAGGATCGCCAGGCCCTCGCCAACGGCGCCGAGCACATCGGCCCCGTCGACCTGCACATCGGCAAGCGTGATGCGCGCGGCATTCCGGTTGTCCACCATCGACCGACGCGCGGCCGCCACACCATCGGCTCGGGCATCGAGCAGGAACAGCGTAATGCCATCCCGGTCATTGTCGTCGCCCGAGGTGCGGGCCGCAATAATCAGCGTGTCCGCGACATGGCCATCAAGGACGAAACCCTTGATGCCGTTCAGCCGAAAGCCGTTACCTGAAGGGGTCGCCGTTGTCGTGACATGCGCCGGCTTGTGCCGCGCCGCTTCATCGGCGGCCAGCGCGAACAGCCGCTGGCCTGCTGCAATCAGCGGCAAATACTTCGCCTGTTGCTCGGCTGTGCCATATTGCAGGGCGGTGGCACCGAGCACGGCGGTAGACAGCATCGGCGCGGCAGACAGGTTGCGCCCCATCGCCTCCAAGATGATGCCGGCAGCAACATGGCCGAACCCGGCGCCGCCATGGCTTTCGGGTACCAGCACGCCGGCAAAGCCCATTTCGGCCATTTTCGCCCAGGTATCGCGCGAAAAGCCGACCGAATCGGCGGTGTCGCGCAGGGCGCGGTGCTGGCTGACCGGCGCTTCGGCCTTGAAGAAACCTTCAGCCGAATCGCGGATCATCTGCTGATCATCATTGAGGGTCAGTGGCATGGTTCAAGCCCCCGGCAGTTCGAGCACGCGCTTGGCGATGATGTTCAACTGCACTTCGGACGTGCCGCCTTCGATGGAATTGGCGCGGCTGCGCAGCCATGACCGGGCCAGATCGCCATCGCGCGGCTCGTCCCCTTCCCAGGTCAGGCCGTCGCTGCCGCGAATCGACATCAGCAGCTCCATGCGTTCCTTGTTCAGCTCGGTGCCATAATATTTCAGCATCGACGACAGGGCGCCGCTGCCCTGACCGGACTTGGCCTCGTCCTTGACCCGCTCCATGGTCAGCGCAAACGCCATGGCGTTGATCTCGTGCCGGGCGATATCGGTCCTGAGCGCGGTGTCGGCAAGGATGGCGGCATCCATGCCTATCTGGCGCCGGGCAATCTGGCCGATGGAATCGCGGCCACCACCACCGGTGGAATCGCTACCGCCGATCATCTCGCGTTCGTGGGTCAGCAGATATTTGGCAATGTCCCAGCCCTTGCCGGCGATGCCCATAAGGTTTTCCTTTGGCACCTTCACATTGTCGAAGAACGTCTGGCAAAACGGCGATGCGCCGGAAATCAGCCGGATGGGGCTGGTCGAGACACCTTCGGATGCCATGTCGAACAGCAGGAACGAGATGCCCAGATGCTTGGCGGCGATCATGTCGGTGCGAACAAGGCAAAAGATCCAGTCGGCCTTGTCGGCATAGCTGGTCCAGACCTTCGATCCGTTGACGAGGTAATGATCTCCCATGTCCTCCGCCGAGGTGCGCAGTGCCGCAAGGTCGGAACCGGCGCCGGGTTCGGAATAGCCCTGGCACCAGCGAATCTCGCCGCGCGCAATCTTGGGCAGATGCTCCTTCTTCTGGGCCTCGTTGCCATATTTCAACAGCGCCGGACCCAGCATCCAGATGCCGAAACTCGATAGCGGCGAGCGCGCCTTTATCGCCCGCAGTTCTTCGGCCAGAACCTTGGACTCGTCGCGCGACAGCCCACCGCCGCCATACTCCGCCGGCCATTCCGGCACCGTCCAGCCCTTGGCACCCATGCGCTCCAGCCACAACCGCTGCGCATCGCTGGCAAACTTCACCTTGCGGCCACCCCAGCAGACATCATCATCGTGGCGGATTGGCTCGCGCATTTCGGCCGGGCAATTGGCTTCGAGCCAGGCCCGGGTTTCGGCCCGGAAGGCCACCAGATCAGACATCATGCGCTCCCATTGGTAAACTGCTTCGCTACCCTTATGGTGCGCCGCGACTGGTCCGCCAAGCTGGCAGATGCGCCAAGACAATTCCAAGGGTGACACGTGTTCGAATTCTATCAGGCTGCGATCAATTTTGCCGATCTGCCGCTCAGCCCCGAGCTGTTCTCGGTGCCGGCATTCGAACTGCTCGGCAGCAGCTGGGGGCCGTTCGCGCTGCGCTGGTACAGCCTGTCCTATATCGCCGGCATCATCTTTGCATGGTGGATGCTGCTGCGCATGGCCCGGCTTCCGGCAGCTCCGATGACGGCACCGCAAACCGATGACTTTATCACCTGGGCGACATTGGGCGTCATTCTGGGCGGCCGGCTCGGCTATGTGCTGTTTTACAATCTGGCGAAGTTCATGGCCGATCCGATCCAGATAATCCGTGTCTGGGATGGCGGCATGTCATCCCATGGCGGCGCGCTGGGCGTCATCCTGGCGTGCTTGTTCTATGGCTGGAAGCATCGGCTTTCGGGCCTGCGCATCCTCGATCATGTCGCCGTTGTCACGCCGGTCGGGCTGGGGCTGGGCCGATTGGCAAACTTCAACAATGGCGAGCTTTGGGGCCGACCCACGGGCACCGATTGGGGCGTGATCTTCCCGGGCGCCGGCCCCGAACCGCGCTATCCCAGCCAATTGTTCGAAGCCGGGCTGGAGGGCGCCGCGCTGTTCATTATCCTGTTCTGGCTGTTCTGGCGCACCGATGCGCGGCTGCGCCCCGGCCTGCTCGCCGGTGTTTTCGGGGTCTGCTATGGCGTGTTCCGGTTCATCGTCGAATATTTCCGCGAGCCCGATGTGCAGCTTGGTGTGCTGTCCACAGGGCTGACCATGGGCCAGACGCTCACGGTGCCGCTGATCCTGGCCGGCGGCGTGCTTGTGGCCCGCGCGTTCTCACGAAAGCCGGTGGTAGCAGCGTGAGCGCAGCAACATGAGTTTGGCCGACACGCTGCGCCAGTCTATCATGGCGGACGGCCCGATGCGGCTCGATGCCTGGATGACTGCGTGCAACGGCCATTATTACGCCAGCCGTGACCCGTTTGGCGCAGCCGGAGATTTCACCACTGCCCCGGAAATCAGCCAGATGTTCGGCGAAATCATCGGGGGGTGGATCGGCGATATCTGGACCCGCGCCGGGGCGCCGGCTGTGCATTTGGTGGAACTGGGACCAGGTCGCGGCACGCTGATGGCCGATGCACTGCGGGTGTTGGGAAGGCTGCCTGGATTTGCAGAGACGGCGACATTGCATCTGGTGGAAACCAGCCCGGTGTTGCGCGCGGCGCAGGCCCAAACACTGGTGGCATCACCCCTGGCGCCGCACTGGCATGATGATCTGGAAGCGATTCCGGATACGGCGCCGCTGATCGTTGTCGCCAACGAGTTTTTCGATGCCCTGCCCGTCCGCCAGCGCAAGGCTGCTGCCGAGCTGCATATCGGCGTGACCGATGACGGGTTCGCGCCTGTCTGGATAGCGTCAGCAGGCCCGGACAGGGAATGGAGCCCGGCAGGAGAGGCGCTGGCGGCGCAGATCGGTGCCAGGCTGGACCGACACGGCGGCGCGGCGCTGGTCATCGATTATGGTCATGACGGCAGCCGCACAGACGAGGGACTGGACAGCCTGCAAGGCCTGCGTCACCACATGTCGCACGATCCGTTCATTGATCCGGGGGAGGCTGATTTGACCGCCCATGTCGACTTTGGCGCGCTCGCCGCGACGGCCGGTGTCCCTGCGCATGGCCCCATGCCGCAAGGTGTGCTCCTGACCCGGTTGGGCATCGAGCCGCGCGCGGAAAAGTTGAAGGCCGGGCGTGATACGGCGGCGGCGGCACGCGTGTCCGCCGCTCTGGTGCGGCTGACGGCGCCAGTTCAGATGGGCGCGCTGTTCAAGGTGCTGGCGTTTCAGGGGCGCGGCTGGCCGCAGCCGGCGGGATTTTCAGAATGATCGACTACCGTGATGCCGTCGTGGAAGACGGCCCCTTGCTGGGCGGAATTGCCCGCGCCACGTTCATAGAAACCTTCGGCAAGCTTTATAAACTGCCGGACCTTGAGTGCTTTCTCGAACAAGGCAGCGACGCGGCTTATGCCGCCGAGCTGGCAGACCCCAATATTGCCGTGCGCTTTGCCTGTGTGGGCGCAGTGCCGATCGGCTTTTGCAAGGTATCGGGACTGAAACTGCCCGCGACAGACCCTGCGCCCGGCGCAATGGAGCTGCGGCAATTGTACGTGTTCGGCCCGTGGCAGGGGCTGGGCATTGCCGATGTTCTGACACGCTGGGCGCTGGACCGCGCGCGGGCACGCGGCGCACCCGAAATCTGGCTGTCGGTGTTCACGCACAACCCGCGCGCCCGGCGGTTTTATGCGCGCCATGGCTTTGCCGAGATTGCCCCCTACCATTTCATGGTGGGCGATCAGGCCGACGAGGATATCCTGTGCAGGGCGATACTGTGACCGGCATGACCATCATCAAGGTCCCGGAACTGGCCGGTGTCGCGCACGGCTTTGCCGGCCGGCAAGGCGGGGTATCGACCGGGCTCTATCACAGCCTGAATGTCGGGCTTGGCTCCAGCGACGACAGCGCTGCCGTGGCGGAAAACCGCCGCCGTGCCGTGGCCGCTGTGGCGCCCGGGGCGCGGCTTGTGACGCTGCACCAGGTGCACAGCGCCGCCGTTGTGCCGGTGTCCGCGCCCTTTGCCGACAGTGCTCGGCCGCATGCCGATGCCATGGTTACGGCCACCCCTGGCCTGGCACTGGGGATTCTGACCGCCGACTGCGCACCCATCCTGCTTGCCGACCGCGAAGCCGGCGTCATCGGTGCGGCGCACAGCGGCTGGAAAGGTGCGCTTGCCGATATCGGCGGCGCCGCAGTGGCTGCGATGGAGGCGCTGGGCGCGCGCCGGGACCACATCATTGCCGCAGTCGGGCCGTGCATCGCCCGCGCCAGCTATGAAGTCGATGAGGCCTTTTATCGGCGCTTCATTGCGGACGATCCCGCGCATGACCATTTCTTCAGCGCCGGCAAGCCCGATCATTGGCAATTCGATCTCGAAGGCCTGGTAGCCGCGCGGCTGGCAAGGGCGGGCGTGGGCAAGGTGATTGCGTGCGGCATCGACACCTATCCCGATGCCGCGCGCTGGTTCAGCTTTCGCCGCACCACGCACGGGGGCGAACCGGACTATGGCCGGCAATTGTCGGTCATAGCGCTTTAGACCGTTTCTCAAATCCGGCTGCCCAGCGCCTTTGCCAGGCTGGTCGTCGCACTGCCGGGCGCCAGCGGCACCGGCTGGCCGGGACCCGGCGCCCATCCCGTCACATAAATGATTTCGGCTGTCACCGATGTCTTGCCGTCCGGGTCGGCTGCCTCGGCGAATCGCGCCGCTGCCGAGGCCAGCACATCCCGGCGCAGGGCAGAACGGCTATGCAGCACCGAGCGCGCGCCCATCGCCGTCACATCGTCCAACAGCGCGAAAAGCCCGGCATAGCGCACGCAGACCCGTTCCACATCTGCGACGGGCATGGCAAATCCCGCCCGCTGCAACAGACCAGCCGCAGCGCTGGCCTCGACCATCGGCGCAAGCCGCGCCGCCGCGCCGCCGGTGATATCGGCTTCTGCCGTCAAAAGCGCAGCCCGCAATTCAACAAGCGTCATCCCGCCGACAAAGGCCGCGACAAACAATCCGTCCGGCCTGAGCACCCGCCGAATCTGCGCAAGGGCGCCGGGCAGGTCGCTGACGGTTGCCAGATTGCCCGCACACATCACCAGCTCGAAACTGGCATCGGCGAAGGGCAACCGGTCCTCGTCTGCCACTATCCCGCCTGGCTCTGGCGCCAGCGCCGCGCGCACCGCTCCAGGCCAGACCGGCATCGGTCCACCAAGGTCAAGAACGTCGCGAAAATCCCGCGATACGTCGGCGATGCGTTCTCGCAATTCGTCTGCCATGGCGCGGTGCAAGAAATCTGCCGTAGCAAAACCATTCACCGCCCGCCTGTGTCGATGTCGGCGCAGCGCGCGGTCAAAGGGTTCTATCTTGGCCATGATGTGCCATAGCGCGGCGGCGCCCCTTGCGGGAGAGGGCGAGACGAGCGCAAACAGTCCGTATGGATGGTGCATCATCAAGGATCGTGTCCAACGGAAAACGCGCCGCGACCGTCCTGTTCATGCCATTGCGCCAGCTATTCGATCTGGTGCTGCCGCCGCGTTGCCCTTCCTGCCGCGTCATCGTCGACGGCGATGACCGTTTCTGCTCGGCCTGTTATGCCGCACTGCAATTCATCTCGGCGCCCTTGTGCGCCTGCTGCGGGATACCGCTTGTCCATGACGGCGGACCTGACACGCTATGCGGGGGTTGCCTGGCAGAGCCGCCAAACTATGCCACGGCACGCGCCGCCTTTGTCTACGCCGGACCGGCCCGCAGCGTCGTGCTTTCCTTCAAGCACGGTGATCGCCAGCATTTGGCGCGGCTGATGGCGCCGCATCTGCTCCGTGCCTCTGTCGGAGGGATTACGGCTGACAGTCTGGTCGTTCCGGTGCCGCTGCACCGTTGGCGATTGTGGGAGCGCGGCTTCAACCAGGCTGCCCTCATGGCTACGCAACTGGCCCGGCTGTCGGGCGCCAAGACATGCCTGGACGCAATGCAGCGCGTGAAGCCCAGTCGAAAAGGGCCAATGGACCGCGCCGCCCGGCGAAAGAATGTCGCAGGTGCCTTTCGCGTTCGTGATAAAAGCGTCATTGCAGGCCGTCATATCCTGTTAATTGACGATGTGATGACGTCGGGGGCAACGGTAGCGGCCTGTGCCAGAGCGTTGAAACGGGCTGGCGCGACACGAGTCGATGTCCTGACCTGGGCGCGTGCGGTTCGGGTCGGCGACGACGTTTCCGGGCGAAATGCGGGCCGGTCCGCTACGCACGACAGCCGGGAAGCCGATGAGAAGGACAGTTATGGCCAAGGTTGAAGTCTACACCAAGTTTCTCTGCCCGTTCTGCACACGTGCCAAGGCGCTGCTCACCAAAAAGGGCGCCGCCTTCGAGGAACACGACATCACACTGGGCGGCGCTGGCCGATCCGAAATGATCGCCAGGTCCGGCGGGCGCCAGACCGTGCCCCAGATATTCATCGACGGTGTCCATGTCGGCGGCAGCGATGACCTTGCCGCGCTTGACCGTGCCGGCCAGTTGGATCCTATGCTGGCGGCATGATGCTGCGACTCGGCCTTGTCCAGACCAACACCGGCATCGATCCGGCGCAGGAGGCAAGGCAGCTTGCGGCTGCCATAAGTGACCTGGCTGCACAGGGCGCCCAGATCATCTTCACACCGGAAATGAGCGGGCTACTGGACAGGGACCGCACCCGCGCCAGCGGCAATGTGAGAGCAGAAAACAAAGATATCGTACTTGCGGCAGTGCGCCAGGCCGCGGCCGCCCACAAGGTCTGGGTGCAGTTGGGCAGCCTTGCCCTTCGCGATGACGACGGCGGGCCATTATTGACCAACCGGGGTTTTCTCATTGATGACACCGGTGCCATTCGTGCCCGCTATGCCAAGATCCACCTTTTCGATGTTGTGCTTGGTGATGGCGAAACCTACCGCGAATCTGCGGCTTATACCCCGGGGGAACAGGCTGTTGTGGCTGGCACGCCTTGGGGAGCGCTCGGCATGACCATTTGCTACGATGTGCGCTTTCCGGCGCTCCACAGGACACTTGCAGAGGCGGGTGCCGTCATGATTGCAGTGCCCGCCGCCTTTACCCGGCCGACCGGCGCGGCGCACTGGCACGTCCTGCTGCGCGCGCGCGCCATTGAAACCGGCTGTTTTGTCATCGCTGCGGCCCAGACCGGTGACCATCAGGATGGCCGTGCCACTTTTGGCCACAGTCTCGTTGTCGGGCCCTGGGGTGATGTCCTGCTCGACATGGGCACCGTGGTGGGCAACGCCGTGATCGATATCGATCTGGGCGCGGTCGCAGATGCCCGCCAAAGGGTGCCGGCACTTGCGAATGCCCGAACCTTTTCGTTGCCCCGAGCATGATTGTTTTCGACCTGCGCTGCGGTGTAGCCCATGTATTCGAAGCTTGGTTTGGCAGTTCCGACGACTATGAGTCCCAGCGGATACGCGGCCTCATTGCCTGCCCGGTCTGCTGCAATACCAGTATTGAAAAGGCCGTCATGGCACCCGCTGTCTCTGCCAAGGCCAATCGCCAGGCCGATGCTTCACCCACTGACGCTGCAACCCGGCTGCTGGCCTTGCAGCGCCAGCTTGAAGCCGGTTCCGATTATGTCGGCGACCGTTTCGCCCAGGAAGCGCGTGCGTTGCACGAAAATGGCCAAGCCCGCAGCATCTATGGCGAGGCCAGCCAAGAGGATGCAGCAGCGCTTGTTGCCGAAGGCATTGCATTGCTGCCCATGCCGTTTCGCCCGCTGATCAGGTCAGACGCCTGAACCGCCAGCACGTCTTTCACGACGAATTTTGCTTGAACTCGCCCGCGTCACCGGCAAAGGCAGATGCAATGCACCCGTAGCTCAGCAGGACAGAGCGACGGTTTCCTAAACCGCAGGTCGCAGGTTCGAATCCTGCCGGGTGCACCATATTTCGTTTGCCCTCACACGCCGGCTGTATGGCTCCCACCCTAGGCCTTTGGACCCATCAGCTGCCGAGCAGCATCGGTAATGCATCGGCGTATCGTTGCACGTCGGCAATACGACCAGTCGAAACCCGCGACCAACGGGCAAAGGCCGGACCATAGCTGCTCCTGATGCGAATTCCCCGTGTTGCCATGGCCGCTTGCAGACGGTTGGCATCCGGCACTTCGATGAGCACAAAGCTTGCCTGGGAAGGCAGTGCGCGCACTCCAGCCTTGGCGGCAGCACCCAGCAGGATCTGGCGAGCAGCGATAATCCGGCCGCGAGAATAACGCACGAAATCCAAGTCATCATAGCTGGCAATAGCCGCGGCAAGGCCTGCGCTGGACAAGCCGATGGTGGTGCGGGCAGCTTTCATCGCGGCAATGAGGGGCGCCGGCCCCAGCGCATAACCGATGCGCAAACCGGCAAGTCCGTGCAGTTTGGAAAAGGTGCGTGTCAGGATCAGGTTGGCACCGGATCTGACGAGATCATCAAGGCCATGGGCTTCAGGATTGTCGGCCAATTCGAGATACGCCTCGTCGACAAGCACGGTGGAGTACGGCGAGACATTGGCAATGAACCCGCGCAGCGTCGCCGGCTCCAACATCAGGCCGGTCGGGTTGTTGGGATTGCACAGATAAACCAGACCGGCGCTGCCGGATGCTGCCGCCATGGCAACCAGATCAATGCCCATGTCGGGTGCCAGTGGCACAGACTGAAAGGCAATACCTTGTGCGGCAGTCAGCAACAAGACTTCGTCAAAGGTCAGGGCAGGCGCAAGAATCGGGCCTTTGCGGCCGGCGACGATGTGCGCGGCTGCAAGCAATTCGCTGGAGCCATTGCCGAGCACGACCTGGTTCGGCGCAACACCATGCCGGCTGGCAATCATCGCAATCAGCTGTGGTTCGATGTCGTCAGCATAATAGCAGCCCTGCGCAGCCCCATCGGCCATGGCACGCAGGGCAGATGGTGCAGGGCCATAAGGGTTTTCATTGTAGACAAGATGTGCGTCGCCTGGCGCAGGACCAAATCGCGGAAGCAATTTGCGTGTCTTTATTGCCGCTGATGCTGGACCGGCCACAACCGCGGCCGCCATTGCTGTACCGCCCAGCATACCCCTGCGTGTGACCATGGCCTGTGTTCCCCTTTGTCCCGAGGCTGGCATGACGCTGCCGCCTCGGCAAGCGGCCAGATGCCGGGTCAGAATGGCTTCACGACGACCAGGATGACGATGGCAAAAGTGGTGAGCGACGGCACTTCGTTGAGCAGACGCAGGGCTTTCTCGGTTAACGGGCGCTCGCCAGCGGCAAAACGCCTTGTCATGCCGACAGTCCAGCCATGAAAACCGGTAAGACCCAGAACGATGACGAATTTGGCCATGAGCCAGGCTGGCCAGCCCAGATGGAAGGCAAGCAGCAGTCCTGCAACCCATGACACCAGCATGGCCGGCGTCAGGATGATGCGCCGCAACCGCTGGCAACGCGTATCCCACAGGAGCGCTTCCGGCTCACCGGCACCAACCGGATGCCAATAAACCAGAAAGCGTGGCACCATGAACAGGCCGGCCGTCCAGAAAATCACGAAGCTGACGTGCAGCGCCTTGACCCACAGATAGGTCTCTCCCAGCCAGCCGACAGCGAATTCCAGCATGGGTCAAAGCGGCTTGTGCAGCAGGTCGAGCAGTTCCTCGACATGATCCACCGGCGTATCAAGCACGATGCCATGGCCCAGATTGAAGATATGCGGGCGGCTATCGAACGCTGCACGAATACGTGTCACCGCCGTCTTGAGAGCATCGCCGCCCGCAATCAGCGCGAGCGGATCCAGATTGCCCTGCACCGGCATGCCGACGGGCAGCATCATGTCTGCCCAAACAGGATCGATGGTTTCATCCAGGCCGACGGCATCGACGCCTGTTTCCGCGGCATATGCCGCCAGTTTTGCGCCGGCACCCTTGGGAAAGCCGATGATGGGGACATCACCGTGAAGCTGCATCAGCCGGCTGACGATGTCGGCTGTCGGCGCGATCACCCAACGTTCGAACTGGGCAGGTGACAGGCTGCCGGCCCAGCTGTCGAACAATTGCACGGCCTGCGCACCAGCATTGATCTGGCCCGACAGATAGTCGACGGTGACAGTGACGATACGGTCGATCAATGCCTGGAACGCTTGCGGATCGCGATAGGCCAGTCGCCGCGCCTCGCTCTGGTCCTTGGATCCTTGTCCAGCGACCATGTACGTCGCAATCGTCCAGGGCGAACCGGCAAAACCCAGCATGGTCACCTTGGGATCAAGCGCGGCACGCACCTTGGTCACGGTCTCGTAGATTTTCGCCAGATGACCAGGTTCGGGTGTCAGATGCGAAAAATCGCCGTCCGACAGCGCCGGCGACAAATGTGGGCCCTCGCCGACACCGAATGTCAGGTTCTGGCCCATCGCATGCGGCACGATCAGGATGTCGGAAAACAGGATGGCACCGTCCATGCCAAAGCGCCGCAACGGTTGCAAGGTGACCTCGCAGGCGGCATCGCTGTCGTAGACCAGTTCCAGAAAACCGCCCTTTTCAGCGCGCAAGGCCCTGTATTCCGGCAGATAACGTCCTGCCTGCCGCATCAGCCAGACTGGCGGCGGGTCACGATGTTCCCCTTTGAGCACGGCGAGCAGCGGCGGATCGGAAGCGATGGTCATGCCTCCCTTTCATGCCCCCCGGATGGCTGGTCAAGAGGGCTTGGCCCGCGCAACATTTCAACAAACAAAGATTCTTGAGAAATGATTGTGATTGATAGTTGGGGGGCTGAATCATGGGGATTAAACGCCATGAGTCCCTTTTTGCACAATCGCCATTCCCCGCAACCGGCAGCAAACACGCGAGTCGCAGGACTTTTCCCCGTTATCCACAGGCATGCCTGTGGAATCATTCCCAGCCACAACAACATGCCCATGCTTTGCCCGGGGCTGGGTGCAATTGCGGCTTGTCGGCTTGTCCACCATTGGCCTAACGCTTGGTCCCTATGCTTATCCCCAGATTCATGCCCGGCTTTTCGTGCGCCCCGTCGCGCTGCGGCGTCTGTTTGGAGCTGATGCCATGACTGCGGACGCCGCCAGAGACGCAGGCAAGCTGCATCTGCACCTGATCAGCGATTCGACTGGCGAGACGCTCGAATCGGTGGCCAAGGCCGGCCTCGCCCGGTTCGAAGGCGCACAAGCCATACGGCATTTCTGGCCGATGGTGCGCTCCGAAGGCCATCTCGACCGCGTCATCGAGGAAATTGCCCGGCGGCCGGGACTGGTCATCTACACGCTGGTCGATGGCGGCGTGCGTGACCGGCTTGAACAACGCTGTGCTACGCTCGGCCTGCCGCTGGTGTCGCCGCTTGACCCGACGATCAGCGCGCTGTCCGAACTGCTCGGCCAAGCAGCGACGCGGCGACCGGGCCGCCAGCATGTCATGGACCAGGCCTATTTTCGCCGTGTCGATGCCATCAACTACACGATGGTGCACGATGACGGCGCCGGGCATGATGACTGGGAAGAGGCTGATATCGTGCTTGCCGGCGTCTCGCGCACGTCCAAGACGCCGACCTCCATCTATCTGGCCAATCGCGGCTACAAGACCGCCAATATCCCGATCGTGCCGCAATCGCCGCCGCCGGCCAGCCTGTTTCATCTGAAGAACCCGCTGATCGTCGGGCTGACCACTGCGCCGGACCGCCTGATGATGATCCGCCGCAATCGCTTGCTGACCCTGGGACAGACGGCCGACACGGAATATGTCGATATCAGCCGCATCGAGGCCGAGGTTGCCTATGCCCGGCGCATGTTTGCTGACCACGAAATCACGGTCATCGATGTCACGCGGCGATCCATCGAGGAAACGGCTGCGGCGATCATCAATCTGTATCAAGCGCGCGAGGACGCAGGCGAGGGCAAATCGGAATGATCATTTTGGCCAGCCAGAGCGCGGCGCGCAGAGCCATGCTGGATGCAGCCGGCGTGGCGCATCTGGCGCTGCCGGCCCATGTCGATGAAGAAGGCGTCACCGCCTCTCTGCTCGCTGAAGCCGCCAGCCCCGAACGCATTGCCGACGCACTTGCGGAACTCAAGGCCATCAAGATTTCGCGGCAGCACTCGGACGCGCTGGTACTGGGCGCCGATTCCGTCGTTGTCACCCACGACGGACGGCTGCTGTCGAAGCCTGGCACTCTTGCCGGTGCGCAGGCTCAGCTTCGCGACCTGTCGGGCACCAGCCACCGGCTGATCTCTGCGGCGGTGATCGCGCAAGGCGGCCAGCCGGTATGGCGCGCCGGCGGTGCGGTGCGGCTGACCATGCGGCCGCTATCGGATGCGTTCATCGCGGACTATCTGGCGCGCGAGGGCGCCGATGTGCTCGGCTGTGTCGGCTGCTACCGCATCGAAGGGCTGGGCGCGCAACTGTTCAGCCGCATCGATGGCGATCAATTTACCATTCGTGGCCTGCCGCTGCTGGCGGTGCTCGATTATCTGCGCACGCGCGGGGTGATGGCGTCATGACTGCCAACCCGATGGCCGCTGTCATCGGCTGGCCGCTGGACCATTCGAAATCGCCGCTCATCCATGAATTCTGGCTGGAAAAGCTGGGTCTGGAAGGCGGGTATCGCGCCTTGCCGATACCGCCGGAGACGCTCCGGTCATTCATCATGGCGCTGTCGGCGACGGGGCTGGTGGGTGTCAACGTGACCATTCCTCACAAGGTGGCGGTGATGGACCTTGTCGACACGCTCGACGATTCGGCGCTGGCCGTGGGGGCAGTGAATACCATCAAGGTTTTCCCCGATGGACGCACCGGCGGCGCAAACACCGATGTCGACGGCATTTGCGAGCCTTTGGCCGGTCATGACCTGCGCGGCCGCGAGGTCATCATCCTGGGCAGCGGCGGCGCTGCGCGGGCCGCCGTCACCGCAGCGGTTGTCATGGGCGCCGATTGGGTCACCATCGTGGCGCGGGACCTCGACAAGGGCGCGGCGCTGCTACGCGGTGCAGGCCAGCAGGGCACGGTTCTGCAATGGGGTGGGCCTTTACCTGAATCTCCCGAAGTCGGCCTGTTATTCAATGCGACCAGCCTGGGCATGGCTGGCCAGCCGCCACTCGATATCGATCTGTCGGTGCTGCCGGATGATGCTCTGGTGTTCGATGCGGTTTATGTGCCGCTGGAAACGCCATTGCTGCGGGCGGCGCGGGTGCGAGGGCTGGGCACAATCGACGGGCTTTCGATGTTGATCGGCCAGGCGGCAACTGCGTTCGAGATTTTCTTCGGGTATGCGGCGCCGCGCGAACACGACGCCGAACTGCGGGCGCTGCTGACACGATGAGGGGACGCGCGACCATCATCGGCCTGACCGGATCGATCGGCATGGGCAAATCGACGGTGGCAGCGATGTTCCGGGCGCTGGGGGCGCCGGTGTTCGATGCCGATGCCGAAGTGCGGCGCGTGCAGGGCCCCGGCGGCCGGGCGCTGGCCGCCATCGAGGCGGCGTTTCCGGGCACGACTCATGCCGGCGGGCTGTACCGCGAAAAGCTCGGCGCCCATGTCTTTGGCGACCGCGCCGGGCTGAAACGTCTTGAGATGATCCTGCATCCGTTGGTGGCCGAGGCCCAGTCGGCGTTCCTTGGCGCCCATCGTCAGAAGGACGCCGTGGTGCTGGATGTGCCGCTGTTGTTCGAAAAGGGTGGCTGGCGGCATTGCCATGTGACTGTTGTGGTGTCGGCTCCGGCACGGGTGCAACGGGCGCGGGTCCTGGCGCGGCCGGGCATGACGGCCGACAAGCTGGCTGGAATCCTCAAATCTCAGATGCCCGATCGCGACAAGCGCCGCCGCGCTGATGTCGTCATCGAGACCGGCCGGGGCCGGCGCCACACCCTGCACGCCGTCAGGAAACTCGTCGCTGCGCTGCGCCGGGGCTGACACGGGCGCGCAAGGCCTTCTCTTGGCGGCGGCTCGGCGCTACATGCCCGCCATGGCCCCGCTTCGCGAAATCGTCTTCGATACCGAAACCACCGGAATTTTCCCCGGTGACGGCCACCGCATCGTCGAACTTGGCGCCGTCGAGATGATCGACCGGGTCGTGACCGGCCGCACTTTCCACAGCTATGTCGATCCGTGCCGGCCAATGCCCAAGGACGCCCAGGCCGTGCATGGGCTGTCTTCGGATTTTCTCACCGGCCAGCCCATCTTTGAATCGATCATCGATGAATTCCTCGCCTTTATCGGCGACGCGCCCCTGGTTGCGCACAATGCAGTGTTCGACATGGAATTCCTGAACTGGGAGCTGAAGCGCGCCGGCATGCCGGTCATTCCCCACAGCCGCGCCATCGACACGCTGGAAATTGCCCGGCGCAAGCACCCCGGCGGCAAGAACACACTGGACGGGCTGTGCAGCCGCTACAATGTCGATCTTTCGGCGCGCACCAAGCATGGCGCCTTGCTTGATTCCGAACTGCTCGCCCGTGTCTATGTCGAGTTGACCGGTGGCCGACAGATCGGTTTCGACCTTGCCAGCGAGGCAAGCGAGGAGGACACTGTCATCGAGCGCGTGAGTCTGGCGGTGCGTGCCCATTCAGCCAGCCCGGAGGAGCTGGAGCGTCATGCCGCTTTTGTCGCCGGTCTCAAGGACCCGCTCTGGTTGCAATAACGTTTGCAGCCGTGAACGTTCTGCCGTCTCGGCGATTCCTGCTGCGGCGCCAGGACAAGACCCAAGGAGACAATTGCATGGATATCCGCATCTCGGGCCATCAGGTCGATACCGGGGCTGCTTTTGGCGCGCATGTGCGCGACCGGCTCAGCGCCATGGTGACCAAGTATTTTCCGCGCGCAATCTCGGCCCATGTCACACTGGGGCCAGCGCCGCACGGCCATTTCGGATGTGATATCGTCATGCATGTCATGGCCGACCTGATCCTCAAGGGAAGCGGACGTGCCACAGATGCCAACCCGGCCTTTGATGCCGCCGCTGATCGGATCGACAAGCAGCTGCGCCGCTACAAGCGCCGTCTCAAGGACCGGCACTCGCCAAGCGCCATGCGCGGCACCGAACCGATGCCCGCTCTGGACGCTGGCCCGGAGTCTGGCCCGGGCACTGGTCTCGACAATGCCGGCTACATGATCTTTGCGGCCAATGCCGAGGACGAGGGAGATATCGGCGATGCACCGCTGGTGATTGCCGAGACCCGTGTCGATATCCCGCAGGCCAGCGTCAGCGATGCCGTGATGATGCTCGACTTGCGCAACACCAATGCCCTGTTGTTCATCAACAGCGCCTCGGGTATTCACAATATGGTCTATCGGCGTGAAGACGGCACCATCGGCTGGGTTGAACCCCGGGCGTCGGGTTCCGGTGTCACTCCCGGTGTCGCAATCGCAGCACAGTAAGAAGAACCATGCCGTATTCCAGTGGCTTTGCAGATCTTGTCGTCGCGGACGGCTTCCTTGTCGACCTGGCTGTCGCCAGCAAGGACGCCGCCTTGCGCGCCCTTGCTGGCGCTGCCGGTGAAGCGCTCGACATTGCGCCCCTGACCATCCTTGAGCGCGTTCGCATGCGCGAAGCGCTGGGTTCGACCGGCTTTGGCAGCGGCGCAGCGATTCCCCATGCCCGCATCGAGGGTCTGGACCGCTGCGCCGTCGTGATTGCTCGGCTCGGGCGGCCATTGGAATATGATGCGCTGGATGCCAGCCCCGTGGATGTCATCGTGTTGCTGTTGTCGCCCGAAACCGCCGGCGCCGATCATCTCAAGGCGTTGGCCCGCATCAGCCGGTCGTTGCGGGACCCGTCCACACTGGCGGCCATTCGCAGCGCGCAAAGCGTCGCGGCGATGGCCGAAGCGATCAAGTCCGTGGCATCGGTGCGCCAGCTGGCGTGATCCCCCGGCTTGCCAGCGGGATCAAGATTTCGGCCTTGTTGCGCGGCGTCGCGGCGGCCGGCGGCTTTGGCGTGGTCGTCGCGCGCGGTGACGACACGGCAGGCGCCATTGCCATCGTGACGCGTGAACGCGGTGAAACCGCCCTGATAGCGCCGATGCCCGCCAGTAGCGGCGGTCATGAATGGGTCGTCCTTGCCAGGGACGAATCGGTGTCCGACTGGATCGAACGGGCCCGCCGCCGAGATCCTGACCTGTGGATAATCGAACTGGACATCCCGGACGCCGCACGCTTCGTCGCGCGCACGCTCGGCGATGATTGACGTGGTAGCCGGTTATCTCGTTTAGCTGAGGTTCAGGTGAATGCGCGGCCCGTGGGCGGGCGGCGCGGTGTTTCCCCTCAGCGGACCGGACCGGGCTTCAGCCCAGCGGTCGATGGCGTTTCCCGAGAGTTTCCGGGCCAGCATCGACAAGCGGACTCGGACAAGGCCGTGCGCGACGACAGGTTTCATGCAGGCAATTTTTTCCTGGGTACACGGCACATCTCCCGGCCAATGGCTGCGGATCATCCTGTTGCCGATCGCCGCCGGGCTGTTGCTCGCCGCGGCAAATGCCTCTGATTCGTTGCCTGTACAGATCGTCACGCCGCCACAACCCGCCACCGCCGTGCTTCAGGTCGCGGGCGACGATATCGTCACTGCCGAATCCGACCCGATGCCGCTGCCCTTGCTCGTTCGCACGGCCGCCAGCGATACCGATACGGTCGACCGCCAGCTTGGCTGCCTTGCCACCGCCGTCTATTTCGAATCGCGCGGCGAGCCGCTCGAAGGCCAGCTTGCCGTCGCCCAGTCTATTCTGAACCGGGTGGACTCCGGCCGATACGCAGACACGATCTGTGCCGTCATCAAGCAGCCGGGGCAATTTGCCTTTGGCCGCGCCCGCGCACCGCGCAGCACTGATGACTGGCGCACCGCCGTCGCCGTCGCCCGTATTGCCCGCGACAACCTCTGGCCCGAAATGGCGCAAGGGGCGATGTCCTTCCACGCCAGCCGGGTGTCACCGGGCTGGCCGCGCCGCGATCGCATCGCGCGCATCGGCAACCACATCTTTTATCGCTGATCGGGCGGCGCTGCTCGCCGCCTCTTGATGTTCCCATAATGTTCCGACATGCTGGAACATCATGGCATCAGAAACACCCATCGCCGCGCCACTTACCGCCGCTGATGTTCTGCGCGGTACTTGCCGTTGGCTGGTGCGTGCCGGCGTCGCTCCGCTCGCGGAAGTGCCGCTGGCCAATGGACGGCGCGCCGACATCCTGGGCGTTGACGATGCTGGCCGGCTGACTCTGGTCGAGATCAAGGTCAGCCTGTCCGATCTGCGCGGCGACCGCAAATGGCCGGACTATCTGGACTATTGCGACCGCTTCTTCTGGGCAGTGCCCGCCGGCTTTCCACTGGCTGATTTCGAGACAACGGGTTTTGCCCCGGCGCGCACAGGCCTCATCGTCGCCGACCGCTTCGACGCCGAACCTGTGCGCGAGGCGCCCTGGACCCAGATTGCCGCCGCGCGGCGCAAGGCCATCACCCTGTCTCTGGCGCGCCGCGCCGCGCAGCGGGTTCTGGCAATCAACGATCCGGAAGCGTTGGGGGCCTTGCTCGCCTGAACTGGCTCAGCCCTTCCTGGATTAGCGCGGGCTGCGCTTCGCCAGGATCCGCTGCAAAGTGCGGCGGTGCATCTTCAGCCGCCGGGCGGTTTCCGACACATTGCGTTCGCACAGTTCATAAACGCGCTGGATATGCTCCCACCGCACCCGGTCGGCCGACATGGGTTCGGGCGGCGCTTCGGCGCGGCTCGACCCATCGGCTGACAAGGCGCGAACAATGTCCTCGGGCTCGGCCGGCTTGGCGAGATAGTCCACTGCGCCCGCCTTCACGGCGGCCACGGCTGTGGCCAGGTTGCCATAACCCGTCAGCATGACGATGCGGACATCCGGGCTGTTGGCGCGAAGCTCGGCTACCAGATCAAGGCCGTTGCCGTCCGTCAGCCGCATGTCCACAACGGCATGGGTCGGTTTGGAACGCGCCGCCTCGACACGGGCTTCGGCAAGGCTGCCCACGGCAGTCACCGCAAAGCCCTTGCGCGCCAGCAGCAGCGCCAGACGTTGGCGAAATGGCACGTCGTCATCAACGAGCAGCAGCGGCTTCGCTTCACTTTCCGGGATTGTGGCCATCACAGGTCTTCCTCTTCGTGGTGCACTTGCACCGTTTCTATATTTGCACGTGCCCAGCGCACGTCCACCTTGCCGCCACCCTCCGGACGATTGCCGAACGTGAGACGACCGCCGGTGCGTTCAATAAGCGTGGTCGCAATGAAAATGCCAAGGCCGGTGCTGCCAGACCCTGACCGCGACGGCCCAAGCATGGGCTCGCCCAGGCGAGGCAGCAAATCGGGCGGGAAACCGAAGCCGTCGTCAAGGACTGAAACGCATACGTCCTGCGCCGTGGCAGTGATTTCGATCACCACCTCGGTGCCGGCATGACGCACGGCGTTGGCGACCAGATTGTTCAGCCCGTGCAGCAGTTCGGGAGACCGGCGGACCAGCGGCAGCGGTGATGCCGCGGCCACGCGCACCGGCACCCGGGTGGGCGCCACCGACTGGGCCACTTCATGCAGAAGAATGTCGATGCCGAGATTGGCGAACGGGTCTTCGGCTTCGGCCCTTGTGGCGATGCCCTTCATGATGCGCCGGCTGCGAGCGGCTTCGGACGCCAGCAGGCGGATGTCATCGCCAAAGTCCGGATCGTCGCCCAATTGCTCCTCAAGGCTATGTGCAATCAGCGAAATCGTACCCAGGGGCCCGCCCAGTTCGTGCGCCGCCGCTGCGGCCAGACTGCCAAGCGCGGCCATGCGCGATTCGCGGGTCAGCGCCGCTTCGGTTGCTACCAGCGCCCGGGCCCGGTCGCGCGCTTCGGCTGATACCATCCACAGATAAATCGCCAGAAATCCGATCGCCAAGGCCAACGAGATGGCGACACCGATTTGATAAGTAACCGGAAAGGTTGGAGGCGGACCGTCCCAGGGCAGCGGCCGCGCCCAGAACCATTGCACGATCAGAATCAGCGCCGCCAACACCGCCAATGGGCCCATGGCACGCGCATGCAGCAAAGTGGCTGCGATGGTGATCGGCACAATCAGGAGGACGGAGAAAGGATTCGCGATCCCGCCGGTCAGGAACAGCAGCACGCCAGCCTGGATCAGGTCAAAAGCCAGATGCAGCGCCAATTCCCGGCCGGTCAGGCGCGCAGACCGCTCGTAAAGCGTGACAAGACCGATGTTGATGATACCGGATGCCGCAATGGCGGCAATCAACGAGGCCCATGGCAAAGGGTACTGCATGAGCAACCCGACCACGACGAGCGTCGAGGTCTGCCCGATGATCGCGATCCAGCGCAGCGCGGCAAGGGTGCGCACGCGCACGCCCGGCCGGTCAAAGGCCGCCGAGGCAATTGAAGGCCGTTCCATAATGACGGTCTAGTCGCTGCGCTGCGCGGCAGCCATGCGGCGCATGGTTACAGGGCCAATCAATGGTCCGGTCGCTGGTTCAGTCTCTGGAGCCCCGCTCAGAGCGATGGTCCTTGGACATTGCGGGCAGCGCGCACCGGCACATCCTTGAGCATCCGGACGATGGCGGCGGCACGCGGATCATTGCTGGCAGCGGTGCGGGCGCTGACACCACTGTTGTCGGCCAGATCCGGATTGGCACCGCTTTCGATCAGCAGTTTTGCCATATTGGCATCGCGGCCCTGCACGGCCTTGAGCAAGGCGGTTTCGCCCAGCCGGTTCTGGGCATTTATCTGTGCCTTCAGCTGGATGAACAGCGATGCGCCGTCCTGCCAGCGGGCAAGGCTGGCGAGGATCAGCGGCGTGTTTCCCTGACCGTCCTTGGCGTTGATATTGCCGCCCTTTTGCACGATCAGGCCGACCCAGCCGATATCGCCCCGCTTGGTGACAATGTGAATTGCGGCGTCGCCGGTATCGAGGTCGCGCGTGTTGACGACCGTGGTGCCCGGCTTGTCGGCCATTTCGATCGCCTTGCCGACATCCTTGTCCTTGACTGCCTTGAGCCAGGTATAGCTTTCGGAAAACTGCGCCGCGGCCGGCGTCGCCGGCAGGATCAGCGCTGCCGGGCCAGCGGCCAGCAGCAATGCCGCAAAAGCCATGCGCCACATCGACAAGGGAACACCTCCAGCCTATTTGAACAACGATGTCCCCGCATAGCGCCCATACCGCCCGATGAACAGACGCCTGTGGCTCCTGGTTCTGGTGCCCGTGCTGCTTGCCGGCCTGCTCGGATACATGCACTTTGCCGCCGCGCCGCCGGGCAATCTGGATGGTGCATCGATTGGCGGCGCCTTTTCGCTGATCGACCAGACAGGCCGCAAGGTCACGGACAAGGATTTCGCCGGGCAGTACCGGCTGATCTATTTCGGATACACATTCTGCCCTGACGTGTGCCCAACCGATGTCGCCATGATGACCAAGGGCCTGAACGCGTTTGCGGCCAGCAACGCTTCAGACGCGGCCAAGGTGCAACCGATCTTCATCACCATCGATCCCGTGCGCGATACCCCGGCGGCCCTGGCGCCGTTCGTGGCCGCCTTCCACCCGCGCCTGATCGGCCTGACCGGCACGCCGGCCCAGATCGCAGCCGTGTCCCGCACTTTTGGCGTCTATGGCAAGCGCATGCCCGGCGGCGATGACCAGAATTACCTGATGGACCATAGCGCCATGTTGTATCTGTTCGGCCCCGACGGCGCCCCCATTGCCTTTCTGCCGCATCAGGGCCTTGATGCCGCACAGGTGCGGGATATGCTGGCGACATATGTCCGATAAACCGTTCTGGGAAACCGTTCCGCTGGACAAGATGGACGCCGCGCAATGGGAAAGCCTGTGCGATGGCTGCGGCCAATGCTGCATCCACAAGCTTGAAGACGAGGACACCGGCGAAGTGTTCCGCACCAATGTCGCATGCCGGCTGCTCGATACCGGCACCGGCCGCTGCCGCGATTATGCTAACCGCAAGTTTTTCGTGCCGGATTGCGTGCGGCTGACACCGGCGGTGCTGGATACCATCGACTGGCTGCCTTCGACCTGCGCGTATTTGCGCCTGCACCGGGGCCAAGGCCTGCTGGATTGGCACCCGCTGATCTCCGGCGATCCCAATTCGGTCCACCGTGCCGGCATTTCCGTTGCCGGCCGGGTGATTTCCGAAACGGATGCCGGCGATCTGGAGGATCATATCATCGGTGGTGCTCTGTAATGTGCCGCCAGTCGTGATTCTGGCCTGAGCCATGGGCTTCTTCTCCCGGCCGCGCCTTTCTGAAACGCCGCGCCTGCCTGAAACGCTGGTCATTGCCGGTCGCACCGTGCAGCTGGTGGCCAATCGGCGCGCCCGCAGCCAGGCGATCAGACTGCGGGTCAATCCTGTTGCCGGTGCCGTCGAGATCAGCCTGCCGCCGCGAGGCGGCCTGCCGCAGGCGCTGCGGCTGCTCGAAACGCATCAGGACTGGCTGGCGACGCGCATCAAGGCCTTTCCGGCGCCACGGCCATTGCTTCCGGGCGCGTGCCTGCCGTTCGATGGCCGAGATATCTGCATCGACTGGCACGCCGGCCATCCCCGCGCACCGGTGCTGGACGGCGATCGGTTGCAGCTTGGCGGGCCGGTATCGCTGGTGCCGGGCCGCGTGCTGCGCTGGCTCAAGGCGGCAGCACTGGCGGACATGACGTCCGCGACCCATGACATCGCAGCGATGGTCGGGCGGCCGGTGGCACAGGTTCGCATCGGCGATCCGCGGGCGCGCTGGGGCAGCTGTGCCGGGTCAGGCGGGCCGGACGCGCGCATCGCCTACAGCTGGCGGCTGATCCTGGCGCCATCCCATGTCCGCCGCAATGTCGTGGCCCATGAGGTCGCACATCTGGTTCACGCCGACCATGGGCCGGGCTTTCACGCACTGCTGGCCCGGCTCGACCCGCACGCCGGCGAAACGCGCCGCTGGCTGGCCCGGCATGGCCCGGCACTGCATTGGGTCGGGCGCGAGGCGTAGCGTCCGGCGCGTCTCCTCAGCCGGACAGGCGGCCGGGTGCAGGGCCGCTGGCCCGGGTCAACTCCAGCCGCATTGCTGCCCCTTGTTCTGCTTTTTCAGCCATGCGTGCAGCGGCGCGAAATAGGCGGTCATGGCCTTGCCGCTCATCTCGCCAGTGCCGGCAAAGGCCTTGAGCGCTTCGGGCCATGGCTTGGACATGCCCATTTCCAGCATGGCATTCAGCTTTGCGCCCACCGCCTTGTCGCCATAGATCGAGCAGCGGTGCAGCGGCCCCTTCCACCCGGCCTGCGCACAGGCGGACTGGTAGAACTGGAACTGGAGCACCCGCGCCAGGAAATAGCGCGCATAGGGCGTGTTGCCGGGAATATGATATTTCGCGCCCGGATCGAAATCGGCTTCGCTGCGCGGACCCGGCGGCGTGATGCCCTGATACTTCAGGCGCAGATCGGTCCAAGCCTTGTTGTACTGCGCCGGTGTCGTCGCGCCCGAAAACACGCCCCAGCGCCATTTGTCCACCAGCGCTGTCCATGGCATGCCCGGCACCTTTTCCAGCGCCTGGCGCAGCAGGAGCCCGATGTCCTTGGACGGGTCCGGCACCTTGGCGGCATCCAGCAGCCCAACCTTGACCAGATATTCCGGCGTGACGTTCAAGGCGGCAAAATCGCCGATGGCTTCATGAAAGCCGTCATTGGCGCTGTTCAGATACAGCAGCGGCTGGGCCTTGTAGGCGCGCTGGTAATAGTTATGGCCAAGCTCGTGATGGATGGTGACGAAATCGTTCGCGTTCACCTTGATGCACATCTTGATGCGGATATCGTCCTTGTTATCCAGGTCCCAGGCCGAGGCATGGCAGACGACTTCGCGGTCGGCGGGCTTGGTGAACATCGACCGTGACCAGAAACTGTCCGGCAGCGGCGCAAAACCGAGGCTGGAATAAAATGCCTCGCCGTAACGCACCATCTTGATGGGATCGGCGCCCTTGGCGGTCAGCAGGTCGCCGATATCATAGCCGATATCGCCAGCGCCGGCGGGCGCGACCACGTCATAGATGCCGGCCCATTCCTGCGCCCACATGTTGCCAAGCAAGTCGGCGCGGATCGGGCCTGTCTTGGCCTGCACCCCGTCACCGTATTTTTCGTTCAGCTTGGTGCGGGTGTAGCAGTGCAGATCGACATACAGCGGCTGCACCTGCGCCAGCAGCTTGTCGATCAGCTTCTCGAAATCCGCCGCCGGCATGTCATAGCCCGCGCGCCACATGGCACCGGTATCGGCAAAGCCCAGTTCGCGCGCACCGGCGTTGGCGATCTCGGCCATGCGGATGTAATCGGCGCGCATCGGCTGGCCGACCTTGTGCCAGCTTTCCCACATTTCCTTGAGCACGGCAGGGTCGCGCTCGGTGCCCATCAGCGCTTCGATATCGTTGCCGCCCGTCGCCACGCCGCGCACGGTGCCCTTGCCCTTGCCATAGGTTGATTGCAGGCGCGTCGTGATGGTGGCCAGTTCCTCGGCAGCGCCCTGCGTGTCCGGCGCCGGCAACACGATGGCTTGGCGCAGCAGGAACAGCTTGCGGCTCGTATCTGCATCAAGCCCGGTAACGCTGTTGAAGCGCGCGGCTTCCTTGGCCAGCCTGACCTGCAAAAGCGTGCCCTCGGCGCCGGCATCGGCAGACATCTGGTCGGTATCGTCGGTCAGATAAGTGGCATTGACCCAGAATACGCGCTGCACGCGGTCCGAATAGGCCGACATCTGCTTTTCGGCGCCGGCTACAAAGGCTTTTGCCTCATCGGCGGTAGGTGCTGCCTGCGCAGATGCGCCAGCCGGCGCCAGCAACAGCGCGGCGGTTATGCTGAGGGTGGACGTCTGCATGGAATCTCCCCTTTTGTCGGATTTATGGCCCGGCGATGAGCCTGTGCAAAGCCGGCGTCAAGGATGATGCGCCAGCCACGCCGACAGGGCGGTGCCGAAATCGGGCTTGGTCACCGCGCTCATGTGGTTGCCGGGAATCTCGATCAGTGCTGCCTGCGCCATTTCCAGCGCCAGTGCCGGCGCCGAGCCGTTGTCCTGGTCGTCGCGCCCGCACAGCACCAGCGTGCGAACCGGCACCGCGGCAATGGCCGCAAGCGGCGTGCCGACTTGCGATTTCAGCAGCAACGACACTGCCGACGCGTCCACCTTGTTCTGCTTCATGAAGGCCGCGACAAAGCTCTCCCGGCTCCCTGCCGGCCAGCCATCGGGCTGCTCCAGGATTTTCATGAAGAACGCCGCCCGTTCGGCCCCGCCGACCAGCCCTTCAAGGCCCATGCCCGACAGGATGGCCCGGCCCGGCCGCATGCCGCGCACCATCAGGCGCATCGCGGTGCGCGCGCCCAGCGAATAGCCGCCAAGGTCAAAATCGATCAGCCCAAGATGCGCGACCAGCGCTTCGACGTCCATCGCCAGCACATCTGGCGGATATGCGGCCGGGTCATGCGGCGCATCGCTTTGGCCGTGGGCGCGGTGATCCGGCATGATAACCCTGTAGCCGGTGCCGGCGATTTCGGCAGCAGCGCCGTAACGGCGCCAGTTCATCTCGCCGCTGGAAAACAACCCGTGCAGCAGCACGATGGGGCGCCCGGTGCCGATCTGGGTCCAGGCAATGCGCGTGCCATCAAAGCTGCGAAACTCGTGGTTCGTCATGGCACGCCCTTCAATTCGGCATAAACGGCTGCCGGCACCAGCGCCGCCAGGCTCCAGGCCAGCAGCTCGATAGCGGCGATGACCCAGGCAGCGACCGTTCCTGCCATACCCGTTCCTGCCATACCAAGTGCCAGTGCCAGCAGCGGCGCCAGCGCAAGGCCGACCACCAGCGCCAGCGCCAGCACGCGGTTGCGATTGCCATCTGTCAACGCCGCTGCCCGGCGAAAAGCGGCTGCAGGCGGCAGGTTCTCCATCACTGCTGCCGGCACGGCGGGCAATGCCGCGCACAGCCCCCACAGGCCCGCCGCCAACAAAGCGGCATCAAGCACCAGCCCCGCCAGCGTGCCATGGCGGGCAAACAGCTGCACGATCAGCCCCGTGACAACTGCGCAGCCCATCAGCAATGCCACCTTCAATCCCGGTAACGCCCGCGCCAGACCCTGACGCCAATAATCCGGCGGCGGCAACGAACGACCTGATGCGCGGGCACCCGCACCAAAACTGACCAGCGCGACAAACAGCATGGCAAGCACGCCGCGCAGCGTTGTCAGCACGATATCGAAATCTGCAGATGGCGCCATCGCCCGCGCGGCCATTCCCGGCAGGGTCACCAGCACCAGCCCGGCCAGAATGACAGCCGCCCAGTCACCAGCCAGCAGCCGCAGCGCCCGGCGCAGGGCCTGCACCACATCCAGCCGCACCTGCGGTTCAGCGCGGCCCGGCGGGATCACCCCTGCCGCGCTGCCCGTGCAGCATCAACGGCTTCCTTGAGCCGATCAAAGCCAACCGCGCCCGAAAGGATGCGGTCGCCGACGATGTAGCTCGGTGTGCCGGTCAACCCCAACGCCCGGCCCAGGGCCAGATTGCGGGCCACTTCGGCCTTGAGGGCGGGCGCCGTCAGATCGGACGTTGTGCGCGCCACGTCCAGCCCCGTCGCCCCCACCAGGCCCAGCGTGCGATCATGGCCGACCTTGCCGGGGCTGTCGAACATCGCGTCATGAAAGGCGCGATACCGACCCTGTGTCGCCGCCGACAGGCTTGCCATGGCCGCTTCCTCACTGGCTGGCGAAAGCACCGGAAAATCACGATAAACGATGCGGACGCCCGGATCGCTGGCCACCAGCTGCTTCACATCGGCATGGCCCTTGCGGCAATATGGGCAGGCATAGTCAAAGAACACCACCAGCGTGACATCTCCGGTGGGATTGCCGGCGGTGGTGCCCGGAAAGCCCGCCTCCAGAATCGACCGGTTCGCGGACAGCAGCCGGGCATTTTGCCGGTCCTCCAGCCGCTGCATGGCTTCGGGCAGGATTTCGGGGTGCGAGAGGATGTACTCGCGCACGATCTTTTCGATTGCAGCCCGTTCCGGGGCAGGCGCGGCACCGCCAGCTGCGCCTGCAGCCGCAGGCACTAGAAAAAACCCGCCCAGCCCGGCAGCCACAACAGCCGCCATTGCCCAGATTGCCCGCACCCGCGTCTCCAACATTGTCCTGACGTTCATCGCCGCTTCTTCTTCTTATCAAGGGCATCGCCGGCCACCAGATAAATATCGTCTGCCCTGATGTAATCCGGCGTGCCCGCGGCCAGCCCCGCCCGCGCCATGCGCGCGTTGGCGGCAGCACCAGGCGCATTGCCTTCCAGGCTGAAGCGTTCGGCAGAGGCCAGCGCGGCACGCGGCTTGTCACCGCGCCGATCATAGATGACGCCAAGCTGGTACCAGGTAAACGGGTTTTCGCGGTCGAGCGCCACGGCGCGCTTGAGCAGCGTTTCGGCCTCGCCCGCCAGCGCCGGATCCTCGCTGGTGACCAGCGCATGGCCAAGCAGTGTCATGATCATCGGTTCGCGCGGCGCCTGTGCCACGGCGCGGCGCAAGACCGGGATAGCGGCATCAACCTTGCCCGATTCCAGCAGGATCTGGCCATCCAGCTCCAGAAAATACGGATCTGCCGGGCCAAGCGCCACAAGCTTGGTGGTTTCGGCCATGGCCGCCTCGGGAAAGCCGGAACGATGCCAGGCATAGGCCCGGGCATAATGCGCGGCCACGGACTGGTCGCTTTCGGGATAGACCTGCATGACGCGAGGCGGCTCCTCGACGAACCCGATCAGCTTGCCCTTGATGCGCTGGAACCGCTTGTCGAGCGCCGGGTCGGGCGGCGTGTTCCAGGCCGGGTCCGCCTTGTACACAGCCTCCAGATTGGCAACGCGGGTCGAGCTGAGCGGGTGGGTACGGGCGTATTCGTTGTTCTGCGGGATGGCGAGGCGGAACTCCTGCGCCTGCAACCGCCGAAAAAACGCGATCGAGCCCTTGCCCGAAAGGCCCACCGTACCCAGGAATTTCGCACCGGCCTGATCGGTGCGGCTTTCCTGGTCACGGGTAAAGGCCAGGAACTTGCCCTGCGCCGCTGCCGTGCCAAGCCCCAGAATGGCCATGCCGGCCTCACCGGCGCCTGCTGCAACGGCTGCCGCCGCCACGACGAGGGACAGGAGCGAGATCTTGGTGGCAGGGCCGGCGCCTTCACCGAAACGCACATTGTGGCCGCCGGCGATATGGCCGATTTCATGGGCGATGACGCCCTGCAACTCGTTCACATTGTCAGCCGATGTGATCAGGCCCGAATGAATGAAGACATTCTGCCCGCCCGTCACAAAGGCATTGATGCTCGGGTCGCCGACCAGAATGAATTGCACGTTGCGCGGGTCCAGCCCGGCGGCCACGACCAGATCGCGGGAAATATCGCGGAAAAACGCTTCGGTCTCGGCATCACGCAAAATGGACTGGGCAGCCGCGCGGCTGACCGGCAGCAGGACAAGGCACAGGGCCATCAGGAGTCGGATCACGCGCATCACAGCCGCTTTTGCCTAGCAGAGTTGAACGCGGTGTGAAGCCTGCCCATTGCCGCGCCCGGCAGGGGTGCGGCAGGCTATAGATCACGCGGCGGTTTCTTCGGCCGCCGCCGAACCAAAGGCCTGTCTTTGTTTCTCCACCGCCCCGGCTTTTCGAAGTCGAATTCACTGCTGTTAATGATATCGTCCGCCTCACGCATCATCTGGCGATACTCGCGGTCAACCACACCGCCGCAATCGTCCATATCCAGCTCATCATCGACACAGTCGTCAGAGCGTGCATTTGCGCGATCTTCGGCAACTTCATCGTCGATGATGCCGTTCAGAATGACAATTCCTATCACGAGCACCGCGATGCCGGCGACAATCATTCCCGCAGCCTGCCAGGGATTATCCATGGCGTAACCCAAGAATGCCAGAAGCAGGCCAAAAGCGACTACTGCGGACATGCCCAAGCAGCCGCCGCGCGCCAGTCCGCCGATGAAAGAGAATAAGATCACGCCGCCGCCAGCAGCCGTGCCCGCCGCCGCGCCACCGACGATCCCAGCCCCAGCGCCTCGCGATATTTCGCCACCGTGCGGCGGGCGATGTCGAAGCCTTCCCCCTGAAGCAGATCGACAAGCTTGTCGTCCGACAGCGTGTCATCGCCCTCTGCCGCGATCAGCCGGGCGATGCGGTCCTTGACCGCCAGCGCCGACGTCGCCTCGCCGTCGGCGCCTTGCACGCCCGATGTGAAGAAGTATTTCAGTTCGAACAGCCCGCGTTCGCACAGCAGATATTTGTTGCTGGTAACGCGGCTGACAGTCGATTCGTGCATCTCGATGGATTCGGCGATCGCGCGCAAGGTCATCGGCTTGAGCTGGCTGACTCCGCTGTCGAAAAAACCCTTTTGATGGGTGACGATTTCGCTGGCGACGCGAATGATGGTGCGCGCGCGCTGGTCGAGCGCCTTGAGCAGCCAGTTGGCGCTGGCGACACATTCGTTGAGAAATCCAAGCGTCGCCTTGTCGGCGCCCACCGCCAGTTCGGCCTGATATTCCCGGTCGACGATCAGGCGCGGCAACGACGCCTGGTTCAGGCTGATCTGCCAGCCGCCATCGTCGCCGCGCGTCACGAACACATCCGCGACAACCGGAGTCGATGTTTCGCTGGCATAGCGCAGGCCCGGCTTGGGATCATAACCGCGCAATTCCCGCAGCATGTCTGCAATATCCTCGCGGTCCACGCCGCACAGCCGCATCAGGCCCTGAATGTCGCCGCGCGCCACCATTTCCAGATTGCCGAGCAGCGCGGCCATCGCCGGGTCGCAGCGGTCGGCATCCTCCGCCTGGATGCGCAGACATTCGGCCAGATTGCGCGCGCCGACCCCGACCGGGTCAAACCGCTGGATACGCGCCAGAACCGCTTCGGCCTGTGCGAACGATATGCCCAGCCGGTCGGCCACATCGTCCAAAGGTTCCAGAAAATAACCCGCCGGGTCGATGCCATCGATGATGTGGC
Source organism: Sandarakinorhabdus sp. (assembly GCF_031430775.1). Classification (GTDB taxonomy): domain Bacteria; phylum Pseudomonadota; class Alphaproteobacteria; order Sphingomonadales; family Sphingomonadaceae; genus Sandarakinorhabdus. The sequence continues at coordinate 50,968 of NZ_JANPCD010000195.1, forward strand.
GGGCGATGATCAGTTCGGCGCCGTCAAATGCCGCGCTGGCCTGCGCTTCCAGCACATCGGCAAGGCATTCGCCAGCAGCGGCAAGCTGCCCCCAGTCGAAATCACTTTCGCCGGCAGGGCCGCCGGCCTCGCCCCAATCGGCACTGCCCGCGCCTTCGGCTTGCGGCGCGTCGATGGCGCAGTCGTGATGAAAGGTTTCCCCGGCGTGATCGACATCAAGCGGCGAATCACCACCGCCGCCGGGTGCCAACAGCTGGTCGAGCCTGGCGCTGTCAGGGTCGGCCACCGGCTCCGGGGCGCGCATTTCCGTTGGGGCGTCGCTGCCAGCCTCAGGGGGGTCGCCCGCCATCAGCAGCGGGTTTTTCTCCAGTTCCTCGCCGACATAGGCTTCCAGCTCGATATTGGTCAGCGTCAGCAGCTTGATCGCCAGCTGCAACTGCGGAGTCATCACCAGTTGCTGGGATTGTCTCAGCTCAAGGCGCGGCCCCAGTGACATGGCTTAGCCGGTCGATGCCCGGGGGCGCATCACAGGCTGAAATCCTCGCCCAGATAGACACGGCGCACGGTTTCATCGGCGACCAGCGCCTGCGGCGTGCCTTCGAACAATACGCGGCCATCATAGATGATGCAGGCGCGATCGACGATTTCCAGCGTTTCACGCACATTATGGTCGGTGATCAGCACACCGATGTCGCGGTCGCGCAATTGCACCACCAACGCGCGGATATCGGCGATGGAAATGGGGTCGATACCGGCAAACGGTTCATCGAGCAGCATGATCGAAGGGCTGGCCGCGAGCGCGCGGGCAATTTCGCAGCGCCGACGCTCGCCGCCTGACAGCGCCATGGCCGGCGCCGCCCGCAGCCGGCCGATATGAAACTCCTCCAGCAATTGTTCGAGGCGCGCGGCCCGGCGCGCGGTGTCAGGCTCGGCCACTTCCAGCACGGCCATGATGTTCTGCTCCACGGTCATGCCGCGAAAGATCGAGGTTTCCTGCGGCAGATAGCCAAGGCCTAATATCGCGCGGCGGTACATCGGCAGGCCGGTGATGTCATGGCCATCCAGCAGGATGCGGCCCTGGTCCGGCATGGCCAGGCCCATGATCGAATAGAAACAGGTGGTTTTGCCGGCGCCATTGGGGCCAAGCAGGCCGACGACTTCGCCGCGCCGCACCGAAAGCGAGACATCGCGCAGCACGACGCGCTTGTCATACCGCTTGCCGATGCCATCGACCGACAGGCCGCGCAGCACGGGCTCGGCCTGCGCCGTGCGGTCGAGAAGGTCGCTGTCAGCCATGGTCTGTCACAAATCCTGAAAACTGGCCCGAATATTGCATGACGGGCCGCAAACTATCCGCAAGCCGGATGTTTTGCCAAGACTTTATGCGGCGTTGGGTGCATTTCGGATGCATTGGCCGGGCTTGCCAAAGGTCACGGGCATGCACAAAAGAATGCGATGCTGATCCTGCTCTTTCTCGTCGGACTATGGGCCGGGGCGCAAAATGCGCTGGCGGGCGGCGGCTCCTTCATCACCCTGGCGGCGCTTGTCGCTGCCGGGCTGGACCCGAAACTGGCCAACATCACCTCCACCATGGCGTTGTTTCCGGGGCAGATCACCACGGGCTGGGCGGGACGTTCGCTGGTGTCGGGCGCTGAGCGACTGTCGTTCCGGTCGCTGGCGCTCATCAGCTTCATGGGCGGCATCGGCGGCGCCTTCCTGCTCATTGCCACGCCCGGCATGGTCTTTGCCGCCATGGTGCCCTGGCTGGTGCTGGCCGCCACCGCCCTTTTCGCCTGGAGCAGCTTTGGCCCCAGGCCCAAGGTCGCCGCCGCCCCGCCGCCGGCCTGGGTGACGGTGCTCACCCAAAGCGCCATCGGTCTTTACGGCGGCTTTTTCGGCGGCGGCGCCGGCATCATGACCATGGCATCACTGGCGCTGGCACGCCTGCCGGTCCGAAACGCCGCCGGTACCAAGAACGTGCTCGTTGCGTTGGCCAATTTGTCAGCCGCAGTCGTTTTCGCTTTGTCCGGCGCTTTTGCATGGCGCGAGGCGCTGATCATCGGCGCCGGCGCGATGCTCGGCGGCTATCTTGGTGCCCATGCCCTCAAAAAACTGCCGGAAATGGTGCTAAAGGTCGGCGTGGTGGTGATCGGGGCCGGGCTGACGGCGGGGCTGTTCCTTCGCGGCTAATGGTCAAAATCTGACG